>DASPJC010000463.1:0-26364 GCA_035628815.1 Ohtaekwangia sp.
CAATGGAGGCCATCAGCACGAAATTTGGTTATACCAACGCGGATAATGCCAAGAACCAAAAGTATAAGTGCTTGCAACGTTTAAAAAAATTATTCTTTACTGATTATAAAGTATCCTCATGAATGCCGAAGAAGCATTATCCGAACTACTGGACCGCTACGCGAAGGGAAAGCTTGGACCTGAAGAAGTTGCGGCTGTTGAACAGCGCATGACGCATGATGCCGCGTTCCGTCAACGGGCAGAAGAACATGTTGCCCTGGTGGAGTCGTTGAAATTTTACGGCACCCGCACCCAGCTCCGCGAAGTGCTGGAGGAAACACACGTTGAAATGGAAAACCCGGAACCGGTACCGCAACCTGTAAAATTGACGCCAGGCTGGAAAAAATACTGGCCCCTGACAGCCGTCGCGGCGTCGGTTGCAATGATCAGTATACTCGGTACTCTATTCATGACGCGTTCGCTGGAAACACAGCAAAAAGCATATTATAAAGAGCTGCGGAGAAATGTCGACCAGATCCGGCAATCGCAACAGAAAATGATGCAGAATATCGAGGAGACGAAGGAAAAGGAAAAAGCGCTTCCGGGACGATATGCCGGAACAGGGTTTTTAATCTCCGCGAATGGCTACATTGCCACCAGCTATCACGTTGTGAAAGAGGCTGACTCGGTTTACATCGAAAATGAAAGATTCGGCGCGCGTAAAGCGAGGATCGTTCACAGCGACCCTGCCAACGACATCTCGATCCTGAAGATCGTGCCGGACGATACGGCTTTTGTTAAAATGCTGCCTTTCATCGTGTCAAAAACAGAAGCGAGCCTGGCGGAGGATGTCTATACGCTGGGCTTTCCCCGGGAAGACGTTGTATTCGGTGAAGGCGCCGTAAGTGCGCTTTCCGGGTACAAACAAAATCCCAATGCTTACCAGGTGTCCGTACCGGTAAATCCGGGTAACAGCGGCGGACCGTTGCTGAACAGCAAAGGTGATCTCATCGGGATGATCAGCGGATTGCAAACGGAAACACAGGGCGCAGCGTTTGCCATAAAATCCACCGTGATACTCGAGGTGATCGATAATGTAGAACCTGATACACTGCAGATCCAGACACCACTTTTGTTGCCCAAGCAAAATACGTTGAAGAATGCTCAGCGTGTGCAACAGGTGAAAAAATGGAAGGACTTCGTGTTTATGGTAAAGGTCTACAAGAACTGAGCAAAGACTTTCCTGCTCAAAGGGTTTGTCTATCGGTCGAATAACGCCAGAAAATCTTTCTTGCGGGTGGGGGATATCTCAAGTTCCCGGTTATTCTTCATCATCACCGCGCCACCTTTGCCTTTTGAATAACGGATGACATGCTCCGGGTTGATCAGGTGCGAACGATGAATGCGCAGAAAGCGGTGTTCGCCAAGCACCTCCTCAAAATACTTTAAGGTTCGACAAATCAGCAGCGGTGGGCCGCTTTCGAAAACGAAGCGCGTGAAGTTATCAACGGCCTCGCAATACAGGATTGTATGGATGGCAACGATCTCGAATCCTTCCATCGTGGGCAACATGATCTTTTGCTGCGCGCCATTGCGCAGATTCCCCAGCAGGACGCGGGCGTGTTCCGTGTAGTTTTCAGTTTCACGCTCGGCCTTGATTTTTTGAACGGCTTTAACGAGTTCGTCGATATCAATAGGTTTCAGCAAGTAGTAGGCAGCACTTTGATTCAGCGCCTGGATGGCATAATTTCCAAACGCGGTAACAAAAATGGTTTCAAAGCTGGTGTCTCCCGCCATGTCGAGCAGGTCAAAACCATTTCCATAAGGCATTTCAATATCGAGGAAGACAATGTCAGGCTGATGTTCCCTGATGGCCTGCAGACCTGTTGCCACCGACTCGCCAAAGCCGCAGAGTTTTACCTCCGGGCAATACTTTGACAGGTAATTCGCCAGGATCTGGCGGCTGTCTTTTTCATCGTCTACAATAACAGCTCTCATCATAAGCCATTGTGTCTTTTTGTGATGGGCAGATAAATGCGTACGCGCGTTCCGGCAGACTCCGAAAGATCTTCGACCGCCACCCGGTAGCTGGATTTGTAAACACGGTTGAGTATGCCCAGCCTTTCCTGGATATTTTTCAGACCCGTGGAGTTGTGTTTCTTTTGATTTTCGGTTTTCAGTTCAGCCGAACGTTTGCGGCCGATGCCATCATCCGTAAGTTCAACCACCAGGTCTTTGTCCTCCTGGTGAAAGCGCAACGAGAGTTTTCCCTTGACGTCTTTATACCGCAGGCCATGCCAAACCGCATTCTCGATATAGGGCTGGATAAGCATAGGCGGAACTTCAATTGATTCGCTGTTTACGGAAGCGTCGACTTCAATACTGTAATCGAACTTGTCGCGAAAACGGTAATGCTCCAGTTTCAGGTAAAGCGATAATATTTCCTGCTCCTTTTGAAATGGAATAAAGTCTTCCTGTGAATGCTCCATTACCAGGCGCATAAGTTGTGAGAACTCCGATAAAAATTTGTTGGCCGTGCGCTCATCCTGCTGTGCAATGAAATGGTTCACCGAATTCAGTGCATTGAAAATGAAATGCGGATTCATCTGGCTTCGCAGCGACTTCAACGCCAGCAACTGGTTGGCTACTTTGCTTGCCAGGGCGTTCTTGTAAATGAAATATGATGTAACGCTGATAATAATAAGAATGGCAACCAGTCCGTAGATAACCAGCAGCTGCCGGCTAACCGTGGCCTGCTGGATGGTTTCTTCCCGCTGTCCAATAGAGACATCGCGCGTGAGGGCTTCGATCTCATGCTGCCTGCGTATCAGGGTGGAGCGTTCTGCAACATCCGACTCCCGTATTTTTTCTGTCTCGCTGACGGCAACGCTGTAATTTTTATAGGCAGACAAGGCCTGGCGGTTCATACCGTTTTTATCATAAAGGTCCGCGAGCGCCAGGTACGTCTGCGCTTTTTGCTTCGGATCGTTGATGGTGTCCGCCATGGCAGCAGCGTCTTCGAGTTCTTTCAGGGCGGCCACGGTCTCGCCTTTGGCAACCAGTGTTTTGCTGATCGCTACTTTATCTTTCGTTACTTCTGACAGGTTATTTGATTCCAGGTTATAAACGATCGCCTGGTTCCGCAGGGCGATCTCATCATCGTAGCGGTTCTGGTCCAGCAGGACATCAGCAATTTCTTCCTTTGCCTGCTGTAACGATTTTCCTTCCTCCGAGGAAGGGGGCGCAACATTCTTGCTTGAACGAAGGGTGTTCAGTGAATTATCGTAGTGGTCTTTTGTCTTTTCCAGGTCGTTCATCCGGGCGTAGATCTTGGCCTTTTGATTCTCTACCTGTGATTGGAAAGAAGCGTTCGTCACCTTGCCATTGAGCCGGATAGCATCGACAGCTTTCAGTGCGGCGTCATATTGTTCCATCTGGTAATACACCTCGGAAATGTCCAGTTGGAGGCCATTATGATCCACAATGCCGCTGACCTTGGAGTTCAAGCCAAGCGCTTTTTGAAAGTACGACAACGCATCGTTGTAGTTACCTGATGTAAGGTGGGTTGTCCCCAATCCTTTTAAGGTAAGGTAGTACTCCCCGGAATGCGTATAGCCATTGGCCAGTTTTTCCAGTGCACGGTTCAGATTCTCGAGGGCGAGTTTCCATTCGCGGATACCCATATTGATCTCGCCCAGCAACAGGTAGGATTTTCCCTCGCCGAACCCGTCCTGTTCGGCAATGCTGATGGCCAGTGCATCTTCGACTTTATTCAGCGCGGCACCTGGATCGGTATCCTTCAACTGGCGGGCTTCTTCCAGCAGCGACGACGTTTCGTTGCTGGTGGACCTGCTCTTGTACCGTTTATAAGTTTCCGTTTTCTTTTCCTTGACCTGGGCATAACCCGGCGGAGCGAACAATGCCGCGGCAGCAAGGAACAGTATGGCGATTTTTAAGTACATGCAGACTTCGGGTCAAGTTACCACTTTAATTTATACGCTTTTTCCAATGCACTGGCTGAACCTGCCGTTTCGCTCAGTAAAAGGACGCATTGACTCCACCCGACGGATGCTTTCACGGAGTCCTGGTATCATCTGCATCTTTTTCGCGTAAAATTCACTGAAAAAACAACACGTCATGAAATACCTGCGAACCTTTTCAAAACGCTTTTCCAGGACAGGCGTTTTCCTTTTGATCATGCTGCTCCTGCTTTCGATCATACGCCCCACCGTCGCCGAAGCGCGGCGCAGTGATCACCCACGGGTAGTGAAAGACCAGTCGATCATGCTTGCGCTGTTACTGGATACCAGTAACAGTATGGATGGCCTGATCGATCAGGCGAAATCGCAACTCTGGAAAATAGTCAACGAACTGGCGCTTGCAAAATGCGACAACGGCTCCCGCCCGAACATCCGGATTGCATTGTATGAATATGGTAATGATGGCCTGCCATCGTCGGAAGGATATATCCGGCAGGTCAGTCCATTGACGGATGACCTCGACCTGATCTCGGAGAAGCTGTTCTCGCTTACAACCAATGGCGGCAACGAATTCTGCGGACACGTTATCAGGACTTCCCTTCAGCAGCTGGAATGGTCTTCTTCCAAAGCCGATCTTAAGATGATTTTCATCGCCGGGAATGAGCCGTTCACACAAGGTAGCGTGCCTTACCGGACGGCATGTTCCCTGGCCCGGGAAAAGGATGTCGTCGTGAACACGATTTTTTGCGGCGGATTTAACGAAGGTGTGAAAACCGAATGGAAAACCGGGGCGGATCTGACGGGCGGAACCTTTATGAGCATTCAGCAGGATCGCAAGACGGTGTACATCGCCACACCGTATGATGAACAGATCAGCGCGTTGAATGACCGCCTCAACGATACCTATATCTATTATGGCAGATCCGGTGCCGCCAAAAAAGAGCTCCAGATCGCGCAGGACAAAAACGCGCAAAGTTATAGCGAGGCCAATAAGGTTGACCGGACGATCTCGAAGAGTTCGCATGCCTATAAAAATTCCAGCTGGCACCTGGTGGACGCGGCGAAGGATGACGAAACGGTTATTACAAAAATGCAGGCGGATGATCTTCCCAAAGAAATGAAGGAAATGACAGTGGCACAACGCAAAAGTTATGTAAACGAAAAGGCGAGGGAGCGCGCGCAGATACAGTCGGAAATACAGTCCCTCAATGTGAAGCGGCAGTCGTATATCGCGTCTAATACACCGCGTGAAAACCAGGATGCAATGCTGGATGCCGCGATGATCAACGCGGTAAAAGATCGCGCCAAGGTAAAGAACCTGTCCTGGAAATAGACAGGTTGGCGATTGTGAAGTTGGCCGGGCCGGGTAACATTTGCCCGGCTTTTTATTTTTTTGATCCGGCCGGATATTGTCGACCGAACATCGCATATTCGCACCGGATTGGCAGTCATGGATCTGAAACACCAGCAACGCGCATTTTTGAGCGTTTTCTTTTTTCTTTCGGGTTTTTGTTTTTCTACGTGGGCGTCACGCATTCCTACCATTAAAACGGTCTTCGGTTATAATGAAGCCGAGCTCGGAACTATTCTTCTTTTCATGCCCTTGAGTTCCCTGCTGGGGCTCCCTATCTCCGGGTGGCTGGTGTCGCGTTTTGACAGCCGGATCCCGTTGTCAATTGCTTTTGTTCTTTTATCGGTTTCGCTTTCGTGTGTCGGGCTGGCCGGGAACAGTTTCTTTCTGATCGTCTCGATATCGGTTTTTGCTTTCAGCATGCGGATACTGAACATTGCCATGAACACCCAGGCGATCGCCCTGCAAAAAATTTTTGATCGCAGGATCAACGGGTCTTTCCACGGCCTGTGGAGCACCGGTGGTATCGTAGGTGTAGGATTTTCAACGCTGATGGTGGGATTAAAAATTACGATGGACATACACCTGGTGATCGTCTCGATGATCACGGTACTCACAACCTTATATGCTTACCGGTTCCTGTTGCGGAATGATCGCGCGGTGGAAGGCAATAAACTCGTTCTGAGCAAACCTGATCCGTACATTGTCTACCTCGGACTGCTTGTTTTTTGCGCCGCCATTTGCGAAGGCGGGATGTTTGACTGGGGTGGAATATATTTTAAAGAAGTAGTGGGCGCCGAATTATTCACCCTTGGTTATCTGACGTTCATGATCTGCATGGCGTTATCGCGATTTGCTTCTGACCGGGTGATCGAAAGCATTGGTATGGCGAAAACCTTTGTCGCGAGTGCCTGTCTGATTCTCAGCGGCATATTAATCGCCATCATCTTTCCGACCTTCTGGCCGGCCATGGTTGGTTTTTGCCTGGTGGGATTTGGAACAGCATCGATTTTTCCAATGACGTTATTGCTCGCAGGCGGTTCGAAGAAATATTCCCCCGGCCTTGCAATCTCAATCATATCAACCTACAGCATTGTAGGCATGCTTATCGGCCCGCCGATGATCGGATACATTGCGCACGCCTTTGATCTCCGGGTGTCATTTATCGCCTTTGCGGTGACGGGTTTGCTACTGATCCCTATATCACGGTTGTTTTTTAGGCACCAGCGAAGCATGGACTGAAGGCAGTAGCACCAACCGCGCATGATCGTTAAGCAGTAAAGCTGGAATTCAAGGGATGGCCGTATGCCGCCGGCTATTGCAACAATAAATATTCGCATAAAATGTTTTATTCCGCATTGTATGCGCACGAAATGGACGCAGGTTTATCAGACACTACCGATTGCGGTTTGAATGGATTTGGATTTAGCCTAATTTGCGCAACGGAATCCCTTACATGACGAAAAGTTGTATCATCTCCCTATTGGTATGGGGCATCGTGCGTACATCCTGCGCACAGGCGGATCGCGAAGCGGTCTATGCAAAAAAAATCAGTGAACTTGAGATAGAAGTGAGCGCGGGTGTGTTAAAGGTAAGAGAGCATTATTCTTCGGATAAGATCTTCTACAGGAACTTTGACAAGCATACGCGGGAGTCGGTATATTACTCGGACTTTGATCCAATCATTCGCCTGGAAGCGCAAACGCTGACGCCTGAAGGATCAGGATTCAAAAAAACCAAAGTATCGACCATCGAAACAAAGGACATTGTGCAGCCCGGAATTTTTTATGGGGGCTACAAGCGAAGAGATTTCGCTTTTCCGGTTCCGTCAGCCGGTGCCATTGGAAGACTGGAATACTCCAAATCGATAAAGGATGTGCACCTTCTTACACCATTCTACTTTGATGACGAAATCGATGTAAAGCATTCTCAGTTCTCTGTTACATTTCCGAAAAACGTGAACATCCGTTATAAAGTTTTCGGCGACCCTGAAACGCGGGTGAAATTCGATTCTCAAAATGACAAGGATAAAACAAAGTACTCATGGACGCTGACCGATGTGCCGGCTTATCGATCCGAGCGAAGCGCCCCCAGCCGTTCCTTCAGCGCTCCCCACATTGTCATAATGGTGGATTCCTATGATGCGAATGGTAAAACATACAAAATATCATCCGATGTGTCGGATCTCTATGGGTGGTATAGCTCGCTGGTTAAGGAGATTCCGGCAGTAGCTGCGGGCGGGTCATTAAAAGAAACCGTTGACTTGCTGACGGGTTCACTGAAAACAGACGAAGAAAAGATACGCGCAATTTTCCAGTGGGTACAGCGCAGCATTAAATATGTCGCCTTTGAGAATGGAATGGCGGGTTTTATACCACGCGCGGCTGACGACGTGTACAACAAGCGTTATGGTGATTGCAAGGACATGGCGAATCTTCTGAAGGCCATGATCAACCAGGCTGGCATGGATGCTTACCTGACTTGGATCGGAACGCGATCCAAGCCCTACCTATACAAGGATGTGCCCACCGCTGTTGCAGACAATCACATGATCTGTAGCGTTAGGATGAATGGTCAGTTTGTGTTCCTCGATGCGACAAATTCCTACCTGGCATTTGGCAGACCTTCCAGCATGATCCAGGGTAAGGAAGCCCTGATCGGGATCAACGATCAGGAATTCGAAATCGTAAAGGTCCCGGTGGTTGGACAAAAGGAAAATATCCGGTTCGATAGTGTCCGGATAGTGGTTGATGGTGACGGTATCCGCGGCAGGTACAACGGCATACTTTGCGGCTATAAGAAAGATGATATAGAGGTTCGTCAGTTAAGCGCCCAGTTGCGGAACGACCAAAATTACATACGCGACTTTTTCGGTATCGGGAACGATAATATCGACATCGACAGTGTCAGCGTTCTCGGCCTGGGCAACCAGGATGCTCCGGCAATAAGCAGTTTCATGTTCTTTCAGCCCGGATATCATAAGCGTGTCGGTGACCGAATTTACCTCAACATGAATCTGAACAAAAGATCTCCCGGCGAAAAAATTGATCTGGTATCCCGGGCAGTTCCCCTGGAATCAGACTATTGCTACGAAGATCGAACCGTCACTGTTTTCACGCTGCCGCAGGGTTATACCGTAAACACGCTGCCACCCGTGATCAGTAAATTATGGAAGGAATTTGGCGTCTCCTGTAAATACACCGTATCTGGAAACACCGTCATTTTGGAGAAGGTCCTTTACGCTGATTTTCTCTACCTCGATAAGCCGCTCTTTGCACAGTGGAATGAGTTTCTTCAGGTTCTTTCGGATATTAATCAACAGTCTGTTGTTATTTCAAGGTCAAAATAATCTTATGAAATTCCGCTCGTTATGGCTGGCGCTTTTACTGGTAGCCTGCCGGTTGTATTCATTCGGTCAATCAACCGGTGAAGCGCTCTACAAGTCTTACAACTGGGAGGCACTCCCCGCCATACATGCCGTGCGGGATGTCGACAAGAGCTACCCGGCGGTCATACTGAAACATCATCAGATCATGGAGATGAAAATAATTGCTGGCGCGCCGGTAACTTTTTCTACCGAACACAAAATCGTCCATGTGAATAACGACGCGGGCATTGAAAGTTACAACAAGGTTGCAATACCAACGCAAGGCAGAGAACTCGTTACCTTAAAAGTTCGGTCGATCGCTCCTGATGGCAAGGTTACTCAGTTTAACAACGACAATCTGAAGGAGCTTTCAAATGTCGAGGGTTACGGTCGTTTTAAAATATTCGCCATTGAGGGCGTCGCCGTCGGTGGTGAATTGGAGTACTTGTATACGCTGAGATCAGGGCCACAGATGTATGGTCGTGAGATCTTGCAAGGTGATGTTCCCGTGATGGATTCGCGCCTCGTCATTTGCTACCCTGAAAAATTTGTCTACACCGCAAAATGCTACAACGGTCTGCCTACACCTTATGAGGATGAGATGGATGGCAGGCGGCGGGCGCTGACCATAGAATCGACAAATATCCCTGCGCTCAAGGAGGAACCATATTCCGCGCACCAGGCCAGTTTAATGAGGGTCGACTATAAGCTTGAATCCAATGGCTATATGTCGGGCATGATGAGCTGGGAGAACCTGTCGAAAAGCATACTGAACAGTTTGCACGACATGAAGGGCGGAGAAGGGGAAAAGTTGTCCAGGATGTTAGACGCGCTACGGCTTGATGGAAAAAGTAACCTTGACAAGGTGCTGTCGCTTGAGCAATACGTCAAAACGAATTTTACCATTAAGGCAGGTGGAGATGAAGCATACGATGCCCTCCGCGACGTATTGGCTAAAAGGGTCGGCAGTGAGCAGGGGTTGGCTAAAGTTTATTTGTCATGTTTGGCCAAGCTCGGTATTGAAGCCGAGGTAGTCATGACAACGAACCGGTTCAGGGGACGCCTCGATAGCTTTTATTCCACACCAGTATCATTCAGTGAAATTCTATTCTATTTTCCTGAATTCGACAAGTATCTGACACCCGGTGTGCCCTTTATGCGGCTGGGATCGCCCCCCGACCATATTGCCGGGGGCAATGGATTGTTCGTGTCGTACAAGGCAATGCCACTCAAGATCGTTTATAAATCGCACGCTATACGCAATATCGAACCGCTTGATTATACCCATAACAACCTGGGGGTTAAAGCCACCTTGCGGTTTACCGGTGCAATGGAACCGCAGGTAACACAGGAAAACTTTTGGCAGGGCTACCGCGCATTTGAGAGCAGGGGCTTCTATGCGTATGCTCCGGCAGATAAAAAAGATGACTTTCTGAACGGTGCCACCCTGTCCTCGATGGAAAATTTCACCATCCTGAAACGGGAGATAGAAGGGCAGGACATCAATCTATCAGCAGATCCTGACAATTACTTTCGCGTTAAAACCCTGTATGTAGCACCGTCTATCGTCGAAAAAGCCGGGGACGACTACCTGGTCTCCGTCGGAAAGCTTATCGGAAAGCAGTCGGAACTTTACCAGGAAAAGGAAAGACGGACAGATATTGCGTTTAGCTCCATCAGCAATTATAACCACGAATTGATCATGGAAATTCCAAAAGGCTATTCATGTACGGGGCTTGAAGCGATCGCGACCAATGCTAAGTTAAAGGTCGATAACAAGGTCGTTATGAAATTTGAGTCCGTTTATGAGATAAAGGACAATATATTAATCATTAAAGTCCAGGAACTCTACACAGCCCTCTACCTGCCGAAAGGTGAGTATAATGCATTCAGATCAGTGGTCAATTCAGCGGCTGACTTTAATAAGCTCGTGGTGGTCCTTTCGCCGTCAGAGTAAAACAGACAGTTACCCGTTGGCAGGATGTCTGGCTGTTCAAACTTTCGCAGCATCCCCTGATCATTTTCTCGTCAAACTGTCGGCCCGCCAAAGCGGCAAGCAAATAATAAAAACATGCCAGTTGGATCATCTGCCATGCTTTACGGGAGGAGCTTTCCTTCCAAAAACCTGGCCGTCTGAACCGATGCGCCTACGTTTTAAGGGTAGAGGAATTCAAATGACCGATATTTCACACTAAACCTTCCCGCTACATCAAAAATTGCGATCCCACCATAAGACAAATGTTTTATAAGCTTTAAAAAATATCTCGGATAGTACTGACATAGGGTTGTCACAGGGGTGGGTTTTCTTTGTGACATCATTATAGAAAAAACAAAAAATCATCCTATGGTACACACTGAAACAAGCGAACTGACCGGCTCTAAGACGTTTCTCACACAGGAAGCATTTCTGCAGGAATGGCTTGGCCATCGAAGGCTTACCCGGAAGGTTATCGAGGCCTTTCCCGAAGACAAACTTTTTTCTTTTTCCGTCGGTGGTATGCGGACTTTCGCAGCACTTGCCATGGAGATCATTCGCATGGGCGCTCCGGGCCTTCGCGGCATCGTTACCCGGAAATGGCAGACGATGGAAGAAGTCGAACAGGAATATCCAACGCCGCCCACGAAAAAAGACCTTCTCGATTTGTGGGACCAGACCACCGCGGCGATCGTTGAATTGTGGCCGCAGATTTCCGCCGAACGATTACAGGAAACGGATAAAGTATTCGGCCTCTATGAAGGTAAGGTGTATTGGTCGATACTGTACTTCGTCGACAATGAAATCCATCACCGCGCACAGGGCTTCGTTTATCTGCGTGCGCTGGGAATTGAACCTCCGCCTTTCTGGGACCGCTATTGATTATTGATTCAGTGTAACCAGGGGCAGGCGGATTCATCTCCTGCTCCTGTTTTAAAAGCCCGAAGTTAAGGGCAACGCCTGCCCTCAAAATCCCACCTCGTCCTGCAGGAATTCTTTTGCACCTTCAGGTCCTGTGATCCGGAGCCATAGCTTGCCGTCAGTCTCCCAGGATTCAAAGGAGAAAAAGGCGCAACACAAGCTTTCCGTTTCGATAAATGAAACAACCCGCGCTGCGTTTGCTGTGGTGCTCGCGAATTGATACAAAAAACCATCTGGCAATTCCGCTTTGGAAAGAATCAAAGTCCGGAGTTCTCGTATAACGGTGGCTTTTCTCACCTGCAATTCGGCAGAGGTCAGTTTACAGGCCAACATAGCGCGCTTGTTCATCGGCTTCAGATTTACGGTTAGCAAATGTCTGCTTGAAACTTTATAAACGTTTTCTCGACGAAAGTGGGTGTCAATAAGTTTCCAAAACGAAAAAGATATTCCCAAAATCATCCTCAGTTCCGCTGTTTACTTTTAACCCTCGGCTGTATTAACGCAGAAAAGACATAAAGTGTGCCGTGGCGCGCGCTTTGATGAATAATATTTAAAACACTAAATTGGCTTAATGGAATCCCTCGAAAATTTAGATCCTCTCCTGAGGACCTTCTGGTTTATTGCCCTTCCCGCAAGCATCGTTTTTGTGATTCAAACCGTGATGACCTTTCTGGGCAGCGATGCGCATGATGGCCTCGATGCGGATTTTGACAGCGATTTCCATGGCGCGGAAGCTCCCTTTCAGCTGTTTACCTTCAGAAACCTTATTAACTTCCTGCTGGGCTTCGGCTGGACAGGTATTTCGTTCTACAATCTCATCAGCAATCCCATCGTCCTGGTAGCACTTTCCTTCCTAGTCGGGGTTGTGTTCATCGTACTTTTCTTTCTGGTCATTCGCCAGATCGAACGACTGGCTGAAGATAATACTTTCAAAATCAGCAATACGCTGAATAAGACCGGGTCGGTGTACCTGACTATCCCTGCGCATAAAACGGGCACGGGGAAGGTGCAGATCAGCGTACAGGGGTCTTTTCACGAACTGGATGCTATCACCGAAAACGAAAAGATCGAAACAAGCGCGATGGTCAGGGTTGTGAAAATTGCGGCCAATAACCTGATCGTCGTCGAAAAACTTTAATTTTTCCTTAACCCCAACTAATTCATGACTCCCTTAATTCTTATTGCGGTCGGCGCAGTAGTGTTCTTTGTAACTGTATCTGCCCTGATTTCGCGATACAAAAGGTGCCCTTCGGATAAAATCCTGGTTATTTATGGACGCACCGGTGGCGCCTCAGCGCGTTGTGTTCACGGCGGCGGAGCATTCATCTGGCCCGTGATCCAGGACTTTGCATACCTTGACCTGAAGCCGATATCCATTGAGGCCAATCTCACCAACGCCCTGAGCCGGCAGAATATCCGCGTAGACGTACCGTGCCGGTTTACGATTGCGATCTCTACGGAAGCCGACAGCATGAACAACGCGGCGGAAAGATTGTTGGGATTGAAACCCGAGCAGATCCAGGAGTTGTCAAAGGATATTCTTTTTGGCCAGTTGCGCCTCGTGATTGCGACCATGACCATTGAAGAGATCAATTCGGATCGCGACAAATTCCTGGAAAACATCTCGAAGAACGTCGACAATGAATTGAAGAAGATCGGATTAAAACTGATCAACGTCAACGTGACGGATATCAAGGATGAATCCGGCTATATTGAGGCGTTGGGTAAGGAAGCTGCGGCCAAGGCGATCAACGAAGCGAAAGTCAGTGTCGCCGCACAATTCCGGATGGGTGAAACCGGTAAGGCTATTGCTGACCGGGATAAAGATGTTCAGATCGCGGAGACACAACGTGAACGCGACGTAAAGATCGCCATCACACAAAAGGATCGGGAAGTCAGTATTGCATCGGCAGGCAAGGATGAGGCCATCGGTAAGGCGGAAGCAGCCCGCGATACACGTGTCAAAACGTCGGAAGCCAATGCGATTGCCATACGCGGTGAGAACGAGGCGAAGATAGCCATTGCCAGCTCGGATGCGGTTCGCCGCGAAAAGGAAGCCGAATACCTGCGTGTCGCCACCACAGCCGAAAAAGTTCAGCAGGCAAAAGCGCTTGAAGAATCATATGTTGCCGAACAGAAAGCTGAGTTGGCGCGTTCCGAACGGGAACGATCAACCCAGATCGCCAACATCGTGGTGCCCGCGGAGATCGCCAAACAAAAACTCATTATCCAGGCGCAGGCGGATGCGGAAAGGATCCGCGAAAACGCGAAAGGTGAAGCGGATGCAATCTTCGCCAAGATGGAAGCTGAAGCAAAGGGCTTGTTTGAGATCCTCACCAAACAGGCGCAGGGTTATGAGCTGGTGGTAAAGGCTGCCGGAGGCGATCCGACAAAAGCATTCCAGTTACTACTCCTCGAAAAACTGCCCGAGCTCGTCAAAACGCAGGTTGAAGCTGTGAAAAATATCAAGATCGACAAGATCACGGTATGGGATTCCGGGAACGGCAATGCCGATAACGGCAATTCTTCTACTGCTAACTTCGTTTCCGGCATGATGAAAACCGTGCCACCGCTAAATGATCTTTTCAACATGGCCGGCCTCAACCTGCCGGCGTATCTGAAAGGTGAAAATGAACCTCCTGCCGCGGAACAAACGACACCGCCGGTAAAGACCAAATAGCAGTAAAGTATGAGAAAAACGCTTCGCGTCGCGAAGCGTTTTTTTATGCTTTACCGGATTTTTCCGGCAACGATTTTTATGAACATTTGCAAACTTATCTTACATGAATCACAAAATGATTCGTTTGATCCGGCTTGTATTGATGCAGCAACGCGCGTTTCCTTTATCTTCGACAAAAAAAAATTTAACCCTTTATGATTCTCAGACCTGCCTTCACGGGAACGCTCATTGCTGTCGCCTTATTCTTCTGCCTGCATAATGCTCATGCGCAAAGCCTCAACAGTAACTGGAAGCAGCAGCTGAACACGGCCCTGCAACAGTTTCTCGAATGCAAACCAGCTACACCCGATGACAAAGCCTGTGCTAAATTTATCGGCGAATCACTGAACACCGTTTACCAGCTCAATGATTTTTACTCCACCCAGGCTAAACGTTATATGACCGTGAACGAGATCGCCGGTTTTCTCGAGACGAGCAACAAGTGGGAAGTACTTGGACAGTCGTATGACCAGAAGACGTTGGCCACGGCGCAGGACTATGCAAATAAAAAACGGGCCGTCGTAGCCGTATACCTTAATGCGGCGGGTATCGGACACGTTGTACTGATCACGCCCGGTGAACTGAAACCTTCCGGTTCGTGGGCTTTAAACGTCCCATCGGCTGCATCATTTTTTCCGACGGAACCGGATAAATCATTTGTCGACAAATCGTTGTCTTTCGCGTTTATGAAACACATGATGAAGGACGTTCAGATTTACGCCCGAAAATACTGACCCTGTTTTAGGCTCACGCCGCCGCTGGTCTGCAGCATTTCCGACCGTTGCAGGCATTGCATTTGTTCAGCGAAGGATTAAACCGCCATATAAATGACTACACATGAAATCGCTGATCGTTTGGTAGCTTTTTGCCGCAAGGCGGATTGGGAAAGCGCCCATAATGAATTGTATGCTGCAGACGCCAAAAGCATAGAACCCTATGCTACGCCGGATTTCGAAAAGGAGACAACCGGGTTGGCCGCCATTAAAGAGAAAGGACGCCGGTTTGACGATATGACCGAGACCGTCCATGCCATAACAGTATCACCACCACTGGTCGCAGGAAACACCATCGCTTTTACGCTGGAAATGGATATTACCATGAAAGGGAAGGGGCGTATGAAATCACCCGAGCTTTGTGTGTACCAGGTGAAGGACGGTAAGATCGTCGCTGAACAATTCTTTGTATAGTGACGTGTTGATGTGTTGACGTGTTGATGTTTTGACGTGTTGATGGGGCTGTGAAGAAAGGGTTTTCGGCTGCTTGAGAATTTTTTGAGGGAGGCGGGTGTTCAGGTACCTTGCTTTTTTACTCCGTCGGGTTGTTGGTCTGCCGGATTGTGTTAACCTTTGTCTTCGTTACCACGGCGGGTTAGTCATCATGAAATTTACCTCAGACGCGTTCCAGCTTTCTGCCACCGATCTTTCCAATCATCTGGGTTGCCGGCACCTTACCGAACTCAACCGCATGGTGGCGCTCGGAAAGATAAACAAGCCATCGTGGTCTGATCCTGCGCTCGCCGTGCTGGCCAAACGGGGCGCTGAACACGAAGAAGCTTATGTGAATTATCTTCGATCCGCCGGGCGCACGGTAGCAAATATCGCTGGCCAGGGTTTACAGGCCACGATAACCGCCATGCAGCAAGGTGTTGACGTCATTGTTCAGGCCGAACTTTCCAGGGATGGCTGGCTCGGATATGCGGATATATTATTCCGTGTCGATACGCCGGCAGCGCATGGCGGGTGGTCATATGAAGTGCAGGATACCAAGTTGTCGAAGAACACAAGAGCCGGCGCCATCCTGCAGCTCGCGTTGTATACCGATATCCTGCATGAGCTCCAGGGCTTCGAGCCGGAGCACATGCATATTGTCAAACCGGGCAATCCGTTTCTCGTCGAGTCTTTCCGGTTTGCAGACTTCAAGGCCTACTATCGGCTAACAAAAAAATCGCTGGTAGACGTAATTGCGGGCGAAACTGCGGTGACCTATCCCGAACCCGTGCCGCAATGCGATATCTGTCGCTGGTGGAAAGAATGCGACAGGCAACGTCATGCCGATGATCACCTGTCGTTGATTGCGCATATTAAATCCATGCACATGGGTGAGCTGCGCAGGCATGATATCCATACACTGGAGCAATTTGCCTTACGTGACAATCCTCTTCCGGCAAAACCTGACCGCGGCAATATCGAAACATATCAGCACATTCACGGCCAGGCAAAAATTCAATTGAAAGGAAGAATCGAGCAGGCTTTGGTATACGAGCTTTTGCCGCCCGAGAAAGATCGCGGCCTGTCCCGGCTGCCGAACCCTTCTCCGGGAGATATCTATTTCGACATCGAGGGCGATCCCTTCTTCGATCAGCTCGGGCTGGAATACCTGTTGGGCTATGCGTTCCAGGACGCGGACGGAAACATTGTCTATGAAAAGCTGTGGGCAAAGAACAGGGCCGGGGAAAAAAACGCCTTCGATCAGTTCATGACTTTTGTGATGGAGCGGTTGAAACAATTTCCGGATCTTCATATTTACCATTTTGCTCCTTACGAACCTTCTGCCATTAAAAGACTTACCGGACGGCACAGCATCCATGAGGTGGATCTCGATTGGCTGTTGCGCGCCGAACGGTTCATTGATCTTTACGCGGTGATCCGGGAGGGTGTGCGCGCCAGCGTTGAGCGATATTCGTTGAAGGATCTCGAGCGCTTCACAACCTACACCCGTAAAATTGAGTTGCCCCTGGCGAGCGCTTCCAGGAGGATCGTCGAATTTGCGCTGGAACTGAACGATCATGACGCGCTGACGCCAGAAGTACTCACTATTGTTGAGGACTACAATGCGGATGATTGCCTGGCCACGGCCGCGCTTCATCGGTGGCTGGAAAAATTGCGCGAGGATTCGATTACCGCAGGAAACTCCGTTCCACGGCCTGTGTTGAAGCCCGGTGATGCCCCCGAAAAAACCGAAGAGCTTCAGACGCGCGCAAAGTCGCTCTTTGAAGGATTGACAAAGTCTCTTCCGGAAGACCGGAGCGCGTGGACCACCGCTGATCACGCTAAATGGTTGCTGGCAAACCAGACGGATTATTTTCGCCGCGAGAATAAAAGTGCATGGTGGGAACATTTCAGGCTGCACGAGTTGAATTTCGAAGATGCGTTGGCGGAACGGAAGGCAATCGCAGGTCTCCAATACATTGGCGAGATCAAACCGGAAGGCCGGGCGAAGCTACCCATCCATCAATACAGCTTTCCACCGCAGGAGATCGGGTTGTCAGTCGGTGCCATACTGCATGAAATAAAGGGGATCAAAATTGGAACGGTACATGCGATCTCAAATGAAAAGCGTGTCGTGGCGATTAAGAAAACCGGCGAGAGCCTGGACGTGCATCCTTTTTGCGTTCATGAGGAGGAAGTGGTGACGATAGAGCCGCTGGCATCGGCGATGTTTGAAATTGCGGAGTCCGTAATATTTCACGGTATGGAAACTGGTCCGCCTTACGCCGCTACGAAGGACCTGTTATTTAAGAAACCGCCCCGGCTTGCCATTCCACAGGACGGTCCACTTCTGCAGGAAAGCGATGATCTGTTGAGCGGCGTTGTTCGGATCGCATCGAACCTCAGGAGTAGTGTATTGGGTATCCAAGGTCCGCCGGGATCGGGCAAAACGCACACCGGGGCCGTCATGATCCTTCGGCTCGCGCAGCAGGGAAAAAGAATCGGCGTCACGGCGCCTAGCCATAAGGTTATAAGAAACCTGTTTCATAAAATCCTGGAACTGGGAAAAGAAGAAAATATTTCGGTGTCGCTGGTACACAAGCTAACTGAAAACCTAGGGTTGGTTCCCGGCCTCGAAGAGGTAAAGGATAACAAGCAGGCGCTCAGAGCTGTCCAGGAAAAGAAAGTGGTGGGAGGAACGGCGTGGCTTTGGGCGCACAACGACGCGCGCGAAGTACTGGATTACCTGTTCGTGGACGAGGCGGGTCAGATGTCACTGGCCCATGTACTCGCGGCATCACGCGCTGCAAAAAATCTCATTTTATTAGGTGATCCACAACAGCTTGAACAACCACAGAAAGCCGCACATCCCGAAGGTGCAGATATCGCGGCATTGAGTCACCTTCTCGATGGACACAAGACCATGCCGGACGATAAGGGAATATTTCTGGGGCTAACCAGAAGACTTCATCCCGCGATTACGCGGTTCACGTCTGAAGTATTTTATGAGAACAGGCTGCGCTCGCTTGCAGGACTTGAAAAGCGGCTTCTGGTTGGGAACCCGATGTTTGCAGGTGCCGGACTCTTTTATGTGCCGGTTAATCACACCGGCAGCCAGAACCGTTCGCTTGAGGAAGTGGACGTGATTGCCAGAATCACCCGGCAACTGACAGACATGCGCTGGGTCAATGCACAGGGAAGGGAGCTGAAAGTCACCGCGAACGATGTTCTGATCGTCGCCCCATACAATGCGCAGGTTGCTGCCCTGTCGGAAAAACTCCCGGATTTTCGAATCGGAACCGTCGATAAATTCCAGGGTCAGGAAGCGGCGATCGTGATTTATGCCATGACCAGTTCGTCGCCTCAGGATGCGCCCCGAGGGATGAATTTCCTTTACAATCCAAACCGTCTCAACGTTGCCACCAGCCGGGCGCAATGTGTTTGTATCCTTATAGCCTCCGAAAAATTGCTGGAAGCAGAATGCCGGACGATCGATCAGATGCGTTGGGCCAACGCACTTTGCCGTTACCGGGAACTCGCTACGGTAATAGCGCCTGAAACAATCTCGTTGTAAACTATCAGCTGGCGGGGAAAGTCTTTTTATTTTTCTTGCTCCTGTAAGCCAGTACGGCAATGGCAACCGATGTTATTGCGAGTCCGATCGCCGCCTTTTTGATCACACCTTTGCGGTTGTATTTCCACTCGGCTGTCCAGCCACGCTCCTTGAAAATATTGGGAACGTGTCCATGCCGCAGGTCATCAACGATACCTTCGACGGCGTTGACGCGATCGGCCATGATCAGCGTAAGCCAGTGAGCCGAACTGCCTTCACTGAATTTGAAAGCATATCGTCTCAACGCGCCGCTCAGCCCGCTTGGCGGAGATGAGGTGCCAAACACCCTGGTAATACCGGGTCGTTCATTTGAATGCAACACTTCGATATTGACAGGCTGCTGTTCCGCGCGCTCATAATTTAGTCGATCATGATCGGCACCGGTCAGGTGCTTCATGGGATACGTCGGATCGTTCTCCGGGTTTGCGTCAATGCCCCATCCCTTGATGTTTCTGACGCGCTCTGGAATCTTGCTGTTATTGTTGTCGGTGATTGTTTCCATAATATGTGAACGTTAGGCCGCTACCCTGGCAGATGACGGAATTAAAATCGGTTTAATACAGTTGTCGCGTTTCGCGGAAAAGATGTGATAAGCTTCGGAAACCTCTTCCAGCGGTATGCGGTGGGAGATTAATCCTTTCGGATCCAGCACACCGGACATTACATGGTCGATCAGCCGGGGAAGCAGGCGTTTGACAGAGGCCTGGTTGGCCCGGATCGTAATTCCTTTGTTCAGCACATTGCCGATGGGAACTAAATTCCACGTCGGTCCGTAGACGCCAACAATCGAAATGATACCACCTTTTTTCACAGAATTGATCGCCCAGAACAATGCCGTTGCAGAGCCTGCCTGCAGTAGTAATTTTCTTCCGGTGATGGTTTGCATGGTGCTTCCGGCCGCTTCACATCCCACGGCATCGATACATACATCGGCACCGTAGTTATCCGTGATCTTTTTCAAAAAAAGAACCGGGTCATTCATCTCCCGGAAGTTGTAGGCTTCGCACTTCGCATAATTTCTGGCAAACTCAAGGCGATAGTCCAGTTCATCGATGATGATTACCCTGCCCGCTCCGAAAAGCCACGCGCACCGGGCAGCCATAATGCCAATAGGGCCGGCACCAAAAACGACAACCGTATCGCCCTTCTGAATACCACCCATTTCAGCGGCCTGGTAGCCAGTAGGTGTTACGTCGGTTAACATGACAGCATCGTCGAGGTCCATTCCTGCGGGAATAATCGTCGGGCCGACGTCGGCATAAGGAACGCGCACATATTCTGCCTGGCCACCGTCATACCCGCCGGCTGTATGAGAGTATCCAAAGATTCCTCCAACGGCAGTAGCCTGTGGGTTGGATTCGTGGCAGTTGCCATAAAGTTCCTGCTTGCAGAATGAACACGTTCCGCAGGCGATATTAAAAGGGACCAGCACATGGTCGCCAGGTTTAAGGTTGTGGATATCACTTCCAACTTCCTCGACAATACCGGTGAACTCATGACCGAAGGTCATCCCCACCCGGGTATCCGGAACCAGGCCGTGATAAAGATGAAGATCAGATCCACAAATGCACGAGCGTGTTACCCGGACGATGGCATCCCTGGGATGCAGTATTTCTGGATCTGGTCTGTTCCGATCCGCACGAACCCTGAAGGGTCCCCGATAATTCATGGCAAGCATATAAATTTTTTTTGGTCTTGTTAATCCGGATTGCTTATGCGCACCCCGCGAGCTAAGGCCGTTTAAAATTTTATGCCTTGATAGGGCGTGAGAAAAATGGACAAACAACCCATACCATGCGAAATATGACTTCAATGCTGTTTGACTGCATGACCTTTCCTGTTACGGCGCTTCCTGCCGGAATTCATCGATGACGGTCTTCAGTTCGCAAAGTGGTTCCCGGAAGCTTTTCCGGTTCTCCGACCGGATCGCCAGCAGGCAGGATATGATCGTCAGTAAAAAAGTGATCAGCATTCCCGTCCAGTGTTGTGTTAAAGGTCCGGGTACATATAATTTAAAGACAAGCACCACGCCGATGGCTCCACTCAATGGTATAAGCAGGAGTTCATAGCGTTTTTTGAATTTGTAGAAATCTGAAAGCAATGCATGTTGCCGCGTAACATAGTGTTGCAGGGAATCTTCATCGTTGGTTGGATGCTGGAGCTTCAGGGTGGCCATGCTCCTGAACTTCCTCATCAGCATGATGGTGAATGGAAGGTGTAGCAGTATTCCGCCGGCGCAGAACATCAGCGTTGTGAGGTCCGCCCCGTACCTGACCAGCACATGTGTTAGCAGCGCATAAACGAGTACCTGCAGGCCAAAAGAAGCCCAGAAATATTGCATGGAGGTTTTCATATGTTTCATAATTCTTGATTTGAACATTTTTTCGAGGGCCGCTTTATCAACGGACTGCGTAGGCGCAGCAGATCGGTCTGCATTCCACCGTTCTTTCAAATCTTCAAGGGTTGACATGGCTGGCGGATTTGAGTGTATCTTTTAATTGTCTTTCCAGTTCTTTTTTTATCCTGACAAGCCTGACGCTTACGTTGGATGTCGTCATTCCCGTTACCGATGCTATCTCGGCATAGCTCATATTCTCAAGGTATAGCAGCACAATGGCCTTGTTAACCGGCGATAGCGTTGCAATAGCATCAAAAAGCATGGCTATCGCATGATCATTGGTTTGTTCATCGTGCAGCGCGATCTGATCATGCGCCCCGGAAAGTGGCTGATTTCGTTCTTTCTCTTTTTTACGCCTGTAGGTAAGCGCCGTATTCAGGCAAACGCGGTACATCCAGGTCGAGAACTTTGCGAGGCCATCGAAATTTGCGTACGACTTCCATAGCTGGTACATCATCTCCTGAAACAAATCTTCCCGGTCATCCGGATCCGGACAATATACCCGGCTGACTTTCCTGGCGATACCCAGATTGTCGTTAATGTGCTGAAGGAAGGATTTGTCCAGTTCGCCTTTCATATTATGATGAATACCGGATTAGTAACATTCACCACAGGAAAACTACAGGATTTATATCTTTTTTTGGAAAAGTCTCAGCGCAATCATCCAATGCTGCCGGCTTACCCGACACGAACACCCGCGCACAGGCATTTTAAGCAACCGAAAACCTTCTGTCTTCCCGGCCCACATCAACACCTCAACACATCAACACCTCAACACGTGAACCGTCAATCCATGTACTGATCCCACCACCCTTCCACCGGCTGCGTTTGTTGTACAATGTCAATCCATATCCCATCTGGATCGGTGATGGCAAACCGCCGTTGCCCCCATGGCTCATCTTTCAGGTGGTAGGAAATGGGTGCGCCAGCGGCTTTCAGGGATGTGTATAAGGCGGCTGCATCTGAAACGTCAAAGGTGAGAAACGCGCCGTCACCCGAAAATGCTTTTGGGGATGGTGGTGACGAGGGATGATCTTCCAGCATAAAAGCAATTTGCACCGGATGTTCCCCGGTCGTGGAAAGGAGGACGAACCAGGAGGAAGCAAATACGACTTCAAAATTCAGCCAGCGCGTGTAGAACGCGCGGCTTGCTTCAACATCTTTTGAGATAAATACGGTATACATGCTATTAAATTTTAGTGACGCTGCGATAGTATTGGAGCTGATCCCGGTGTTTGTGTTGCCTCCAGGCATAGCGTTGCCGGAGTTTCGTTCGTGGCAGTTTGTTGAAACGAGAAGTAAAAGAGCGAAAAGTACTTTGTTCATTTTTTTTTTTGCCAAGAAAGGATGGCCTGGTGACAATGGTATGTCAGGAGTAAAAATGTTTTTTAACCCAGCGAAGGAAGGTTGGCCCACGCTGCCCGCGGAGAGCAACGTTGGGACGGTTACAGGTTAGAACTTCCAGCGGATCTCAGGTGCGAACACGAACTTCCTGGTTAAGCCGTCGGGGCGCAGATCGCGGAAAAGAAGCGGTACGCCGGAAGAAAAGCCAAGGGAGAATTTTTCGCGGATCGCCCATGCTGCGGCCAGGGTCGCGTTTAGTGTCATGCCCTCTGCACCATCAAGCAATATGGGTGTATCGCGCAGGCGTGTGTCGACATAGGTATCCTCACCCAGATGGTAAATCCCCAGCAGTCCTACATTGAGCGACAAACTTCGCGCAGCGTTAATTTTGCGGTCAACGCGCAGCAAAACATCGCCTTGTCGATTGAAATCATAGCTGGGCGGATAATTATCCGCACGTGCATTATCCCACTGATCCGGAAGGAACCTGTTCTTATTGGCGCCGGAAAGCGGTTGTTGCCAGCCTGCAGCGAATTGCCAGCGTTCGTTGGAAATGCCGATACCTGCAATGAAATCGATCGTTCCCAGGCTGCTTTGGTACGACATGGGTAGCGGTGTTCCGCTGGCCTTCAGGTTGCCGCTGTTCAGCGGTAGCTTCGTTCCAAGTGTAATGGAAGGATGCCATGACGACGTTTTTTTGATCTGATAGGTGGCGGATACATAAAAATCGCCGGGCCCGGTAGCTTTACCGAGGTTCCCGGAGGCATGGTTTGCGGTAATCTTGATCTGCATGGACCACCTTGCGCTTAATCGCTTGTCGAACTGGAGGCCGGGTGAAAAAACAATTACATCTTCGTCACCAACCCCCACCGGAAGTAGTAACGTCCACGCGGGGGACTTGCTCAATGAATCGGAATTTTCCTGCGCCAGGTTCCCGATCGTGCAGAAGCCGGCATCGCTGCAGCCTTGTGCGTGTATCAGTACTGCCTGAGCGGAAATGCCGGCTGTCAGGGAAATGATCGTAAGAAATTTCAACCGCGTTGTCACTTGCTTCAGGCTTCAAATGGCCAATAATGGAAGCGAAACTAGGCGGCGTTTGCCGGAAGTTTTGTCATCCGCAGGACAAAAGGGGAGATAAGGAAGGGTAGCCGGAGAAGAAAATCTATTGGTTTGATGCCCTGGCGCAAAGGATCAGGCATTCTGTAACACCTTGATCGGGCGTACGAAACGGACACGCAGTACACGGTTGTAGCAGTCAAACGTTTCATTAAAGGAACCTTTGCGGATGATGGTCAGAAAATGAACAGGAGCGGCGCAAAAAGCTTCAAAAGTGCTTGATTTTTCAGTCAGGTTGAGGGTCTCATCGATCAGCATACCGTGTACGTTGTGTTGAACACTGTCAGACACCAGCATTTTGTCAAGGGTTCTTGCAGGGGTTGCTTCTTTCGTGTTGGCTATTGAAGCGCTGCTCAGGGCAAGTACACATGTAAGGATCGCGATGAATTTCATTGTTTTCGTGTTATGCCTGATGTATATGAATAACCGTGCCATGGTAAACGACACCGTTTTTACCTGCTACAAGTGACTTCAGTCGCCTGCCATTTCCAAACAGGGACGACTTTTTCCATATTCGGTAAGAGACGCAAAGTCACAAAACAGTCGAAAACAATAATTCAGTCCGGTTTTTTCAACAATCCGGCCTACAGGACGCATTTGTACTATTCGCGCAATATTCGCAGATACCTGAGGCCAGGCAGCATTTAGATAGAAGGCGGGATGTTGATACTTTTACGGGCGGGCCGTATCTTTAAACAGCTTTTACCTGGCCGGTGCGATTTGTCAGGATGTACTTGGCCCGCTTACCTATCAAAGATGACTAAGGAAAAAGGCGTTGACCTATCAGGCCAGTCTGCCAGGAGTTTTCTCGCCGGTAAAACATTGTACGCTTCTCAACTGGTCGAACATTTTATCGCCGAATACAATAAAATTGGTAAAGTGACAGTGCATCCCGCCAAGACCATGATCGGCATAGCCACACCGCGAAAGCGGGTTGCCTACATTACCCAGGCGGGAAAAAATTTTATCCATGTCGTTTTTCCGTTTGACCGACCGTATCCTGATAATCTCTGCTTTCTGAAAATTGCACAGGTACCCGGTGATCAGAAGCAGTTTAATCATCACTTCCGGATGCTGGCGAAGGAAGATCTGAATGACGAAGTAAAAAACTTTATGCGCATGGCTTACCGGGCCGGGCTGTGAATGCTGAAGCGTGTCAATATTCCCGAATTGGTGCTGATACGTTTGCTTGAGCCTTCATATAATGACTGAAATCCAACCAGCCCGGTATTTGCAGGTCACGCGTAGCCAGACTATCGAACAACACCGTATACATTTTAAAGCGCCTTATCTTTGCAATCTTTCACTATCCTAAACCCCTTCATTTTTTCATGAACCGTTATTTCGTTGCACTCCTGATCGTTTTTTTTGCATCCGCCGCAAGTGCTCAACAAAATGCAAAAAGGCCCGACTACAAACTGCTGTGGAAGATTTCGGGTAAAGGTCTTAAGACAGCGTCGTACCTTTTCGGCACGATGCACGTACAGGACAACAGGGCCTTCGATTTCAGCGATTCCGTGTTGTTGAAAATTTCCGAGTGCCAGGCATTTGCCCTGGAGGTTCATCCGGATTCCATCACAAGCCTGGTCTTGTCGGTTATTTTGATGGACAGGACGCACGCAAAGAGTAAGTTCCGTGAAATGCTTACGCCGGCTGAGTTTAAACGACTCGACAGCCTCATGAAGAAAAAGGCCGGATATTCGCTGGACAAATTCAAGTCACCCGCGGTTGCGCAGTATTTTCTATTCGATAAGGCGGTGCGGAAAGACAAGCGGACATTCCTGGACGCCTGGCTCTACAAGATCGCCCGGGAGCAGGGTAAGATAATGGTTGGCCTGGAGGATGGGCGGACCCAGTTCGAGGCGCTCGATACAGACCCTTCCGAACAAATAAGGAACATCACCGAGTATCTTACGCTTGCTGACGGTCAGTTGAAGAATCCGTACGAGGATTTTCTTGATGTTTACTACCGCGGCAATATTGATGAAATACGAGCCAGGAGTCTGGCTTCTTTCAGCACCGACCGGTACGAACAACTGATCACGATTCGGAACCTGGGAATGGTTGCCAACATTGAAAAGGAGATTCACCGGCACAGTACTTTTATTGCCGTGGGCGCGGCACACCTTGCCGGCGAGGAGGGTATTGTTCATCTCCTGCGGACGCATGGCTATACCGTTACCCCGGTGCCTGCCACCTTTACGGGGCTTGCAAAAAAATACAAGTACGAACCGGCGGCGGAAAATTGGTTCCAGTATTCTTCCGACGATGGTGCATACAGTATTGAAATGCCGCAGCGACCCCTGGCGTTCAGACCTGACACCATTCCGCTCACCTTCCAGACGTATTTCGATATTGGCACGCCCGCCATATACATGAGTACACATCTGCCG
>DASPJC010000464.1:0-15361 GCA_035628815.1 Ohtaekwangia sp.
CCACTTCGCGCCCACCCATCGCGTTGGGCTGACCGGTGAGGGAGAACGGCCCCGAGCCCGGCTTGCCAATGTGACCGGTTATGAGGTTCAGGCTGATCAAGGCGATGTTCTTATTGACGCCGATGACGCTCTGGTTTAAGCCCATCGCCCACAACGTGAGAAAACCCCGGGATGCCGCGATGTAGCTGGCCGCAAGTCTTATATCGTGGACAGCAACGTCACACCGGTGCGCTGCCTCTTCTACCGTCAATCTCAAAACACTATCCCGGTAGGCCTCGAACGACTCGGTATGCCGCGAAATGAAATCGTAGTCCACGTCACCATCTTCGATGAGTATGCGTGCAATCGCGTTGTACAAGTAGATATCCGTACCGGGGGTGATCTGCAGGTGAAGGTCTGCCATCGCGCAGGTTTGTGTTTTGCGCGGATCAACAACGATAATTTTGACGCCAGGATGCGCCTGCTTATGCGCTTCAATTCTCCGGTAAAGAATGGGATGACACCAGGCCGGATTGGCCCCGGCGATGAGGAAACAATCCGCGAGCTCGATGTCCTCATAGGAAACAGGGACAGCGTCTTCACCCAACATTTTCGCATATGCGGATACCGCACTGCTCATGCACAACCTGGAGTTCGTGTCGATGTTATTCGTGCCGAGAAAACCCTTCACGAGTTTATTGGCGACGTAATATTCTTCCGTCAGGCATTGCCCGGAAACATAGAATCCCACCGAATCGGGACCGTAACTTTGAATAATCGACGTAAAGACAGCAGCGGCTCTTTTCATGGCAACGTCCCAGCTGACGCGTTCGTGGGGATGATTTCTGTTCCACCGCATTTCCGGGTAGAGCAGGCGACCATTTTTATCCTGGACAGCATAGTGCAGGTTCATCCCCTTTGAACAGAGCATACCGCGGTTCACCGGGTGATTCCTGTCACCTTCCACGGAAAGCTTTCCCTTCCTGTCCTTCTTTACTATCATACCACAACCGACGCCGCAATACGAACAGGTTGTCTTGTAGCTTTCTTCAGATCGCTTCATTGTACACGCGGGGATTGTTGCTCATCAAAAGACCGGATTTCAAGCCGCCTTTTCCTTATAAAAATCTTTTTCATCGACTTCAACTTTGTCCATCAGCAGGCTCAGCAGGCGTTCGCGCGCTGTTTTATATTCCTCCATTTTTACAATGTCTTTTTTGTTACGGCAAAGGTCAGTTCCCGCGTGGCGGAAAGATCTTTCACTCCGCTGCTTACATTTCCAATGTCCCGATGTGCGATTTTTCCGCAAAAATCCCTGGATAAGGTGATGCACTGTCCATTGTTATTAAGAAGCATTGCAATGTGCATTTCCGACCCGGCGCTGCCACCGACACCGGTATACACGGAAAAAGGCATTCCAAACAAACAGTGCGCACCTTGTAATTCGCCGGTGAGCAGTTTGTCACGCACGTTGGCCCAGGAAGCCTCTTTGGAAAGCTCTACGTTCACGCCATACTTTTTGAAAAGACCTTTTTCAAATGCGATCACCAGCGGCGCACAATCCGTCAGGGGAATGATGCCGAGCTTGATGACCTCCTGGTTTGCCACCGAATCCGCCATCGCGGCTGGCCGTTCTTCCGACTCACCGGAACTACAGCTATACAGTACCGCCACGACCATGGCCATGACAGCCATTCCGGCGATACGGGAAATATTTTTTATGTATATATTTTTCATGATGAATTCAGATTATTTGTTTGGTGTAAAGCCAGGCTTGATCGATACCATAAGGTATGCCCAGGAGGAGATATCATCAGCACGGCTTACATTCTTGACGCGCGCTGAACGCAAAGTGCTCGTCGAGAACATCGTCGAGAAACCGCCTTCGATATTCACGACTTTTGTCAGGCTGTAATTAAGCAGCAGATCGATTTCGGTCCCGAGGTTTTTATCCATCGTTCCACCACCTTCGGCAGGGATGGCATCCGGCAGCATAAACCTGTGCAGGTCAAGCGATACCCACCATTTCTCCGTGGGCTTATACTTCGACTTTATATAACAGTTGACCAGGCCGTGCGGGCCGAATCCATCGGCGACGTAGAAATAATCCATGTACCCCCAGAATTTATGAGGCGTACCATAGAGCGGATCGAAACGCTGAAATTTTTTATCGGGATCTGACCCGTTGTTCCCGGAGGTGATATCGATGCCGGGGCCCGCGGAAAACTTCGGTGTTGCAGCGTAGAGTGCCGATGCAGAGATCAGGTATTCACCGAGTGATGTGCCTTCCCGGTATTTTCCACCCTGATAAAACGCAGAAGCTGTAAAGGCTATTTTCTTTACGGTACCAACCAGATTTCCGCCCAGGGTAAAACGACTCCATGCACCGCTTTCGAATACCGTTGCGCCGTTTTCTCCGGTAGTGAATTTGCTGAAGTCGTCTTTGAATAACAGTGCGGACCCGGTGCCGAAGGGTAATTTTTTAGCGAGGTACAGGAACTGCATGGATTTATACATGGCACCCATGCCGTTGGTGCTCGCTGCGTAGCCAACAGGCACACCGTTGTAAATGTGGTTCGACTTCCGCTCGGCATTCTGATTGTACGCCGCGCCGAGGTGGGCGGTGAATCCGTGGTGCTCAAATTTCAACACGACGGCATCATGCCGACGGGCCTGCTGGAGCCAGTCGAGATTTCCCAATAGTCGTACATCATCGTATACCAGTTCCTGTCGCCCTATTTTCAGGGAGAAATTTTTGATCACTTTTCCCGTATCCACGAGGCTGATCTCGCCCCACGCTTCGTGCATCATGAAACCGTCGAATGCATCGGTCGTATTCCGGTTGATCATTGATGCGTCCTGGCCCCATACGCGTACATCCTGGAGTGCGGTAAAAATTCTAAAGCGATAGCCGCTATAACCGATATTAAGCCGTGTCCGTTGGGACGTGAAGAATGCCGGAACAGTATCCGCTACCTGTGGCGTTCCCTGGCCGTTCCGGTATTCGCTGCGGGTACGGACGTGCCCGGAAATACTCAGCTGAGCAGATGCTTCCTGGAGAACAAGGGAGCAAAAAAGCGCAAGCAAAACTGGTAAGTGTTTTATCTTATCCATAGATTTGGGTGTTTAGTGTGAACTAAATATGAGTCCCCTGGAGAATTCGCCGTTCGATAGGGGGCTTTTTTTATGATGCCGCTCAGATCATGATGCGGGTGAGAGCAGACTACTTGGTAGATTGCCCTGGATTGTTTTGTGATGGTTTGTCCTGCTGTACATTTCAGTTAAATGGTTTGTAATTGTTGCGCGGGCACGGTCTCCCTGATCACTGCCCTTGAATTAATGAACGCCAGCAGCAGCGAGAGTACCGATACGGTTGCCACTGCGATACCGATGGTGAATAAACTTTCGCGATAGCTGATATCATTCGAAGCGAAGAGGAAGCCCGCCAGCACCGCACCGACATTTCCGCCGGCGCCTACAATCCCGGCAACCATGCCCATTGATTTTTTATTGATGAAAGGGACGACCGCATAGGTCGCGCCGTTGGCCATTTTCAGGAACAGCGCGAAAAAAAGCATCGTTGCCACAGCCCATGGAAGGGACGTCATGGTTGAAAAGATCATGATGCCGATACCTTCCATCATCAGGAACATGCCGAGGATGAGTATGCGCCCTTTCACACCGAACTTTTTACCGGCGCGATCGCCGAAGATGCCACCCAATGCACGGGCAAAAAGATTCATCATACCAAAAAGGCCGGCGATGATACCGGCTTCTTTCAGGCCAAGATTGAAATTGTCGACAAAATAAAGCGTGGCGATGTTGTCGATGGTGATCTCGATCCCGAAACATGCGCCATACGCGAGAAACAATATCCATACGCGGTGATCTCTGCACGTGCTCCAGAAATCACTACCGCCGTTATTACGCATCCCGTCGTTTTTCCTGCGTGATTGGAATTTGCCGTCGGGTGAATCCTGGGTGAACCGGTAGTACAGAAATCCCATGATGAAAAGTGCAATACCCGGGACAACCATGCTGTACCGCCAGGCCATTGCATCGGTATAGCCCGCTGCCGTGAATCCTGCGAAGATCAACGGCATGACGATCAGGGTCGCGCCACCGCCCATGTTTCCCCAGCCGGCAACGGTAGCGTTGGCAGTACCTACCACGTTGGGCGCGAACATCACGGAAGTATGATATTGGGTGATGACAAAGGATGCTCCGATTACCCCGATGGCAAGCCGAAACAACAGGAATGACTCGTAACTGCTGCTGAACCCGATCGTGATGACGGGGATGGAACCGATGATCAGCAGAAGGGAATAACAGATGCGTGGACCAATGCGGTCGCAGAGCCAGCCGATCAGTAGCCTGGCGAAAATGGTAATCGCGACAGAAGCGATGATGATATTGCCGATCTCCGCCTGCGTCAGACCGAGGTCCTGGCGTACGATTGGCATTAGCGGGGCAATGCCAAACCAACCAAAAAAACAGAGAAAGAACGTCATCCACGTCATGTGGAAAGCGCGCATGGGGGCCGTTTTGAAATCGCTTAGCCGGATGCCGGTTGCCTTGGAGCTGGAGGGTTGGATATCCACTTTATTACGTAATTAATACGTAATAAATTTACGTATTACGTCAATTAAATACGTATTTATACGTATAAATATTTGCGAAATGGATTTAAATACGTAGAAAATCGTTTGCAGGCTTAAATTAGAAGTTACCGGGTACAGGTTGTCGGTTAATGGATCGGACCGCGCAGGGTCAGCAGAAAGGTGGGCCTTACGGTGAAGGGAAAGCATTTTTTTTCAAATGCCTTCCCCTTCCCTTTTTAATGTACTGAAATCCGCCAGATACATTTATACCCGTAGTCAGAAACGTAGATCACATTTCTTGACAATACGGCTACACCGCCTACCTGATCCATCATAATTGCCGTTGCCGCTTCTTCCTGTGCATTGGGATTGAATACGAAAGGACTGGGAATATTGTAAGTACCTCCGGCAGGAGGCACGCGCGGACAGGCGCAAAAAGTCGGCGTGTTCACATGGCCCACGCCTGCGAGTGTCCACACTTCTCCGCTTTCGGTGACACGGCGTAACGCGCCATTGGTACCATCGGCGACATAATAATAACCGTCGTGATATTGTAGTGCCTTCGGATACGAAAATTTAGCCGCACTGCCGGTACCATCCTCAAGCCCTTCACGGCCATTCATGCCCACGAACCTGCTGTACGCACCGCTGCTGATCCGGGCGACCCCGTGAAACGGACCAATACCCCCGCAGGTAGAAACGATTTCACCTGCACCATTCAACCCTACCCCTGTGGGCAACACAATTGCATCTTCACCCGTCACTTCTACCGTTGATCCCGGCACGGTCGTTACGACACCCGCCGGTGTTATTCGCCTGATCTGCGAATTCCCGGTACCCATGCCAAATTTTTCACCGACATAAATATTTCCGGCGGCATCGACCACAAGACCCTGCCCTTGTTCATTCGTGCCAAAATCACTTACCCACTGCGTCCCAAAATTAAAGCTTGCGGCCGCCCCTGTTCCGTTGGTATTTCCCACGACGCCGCTTCCCGCTACGACGGTTACCGTTGCAGGGGCAGTCAACGTCACCGCCTTAACCTGTTGGGCACTTGCATCACTGACATACATTAAATTTCTGGATCCGTCGATATCAATGCCCGTCAATCTCCCGAACTCTCCTCCGGCACCGGCAAAAACGGCAGCAACGCCAGCTGGTGTTACGCGGATGATAACATCGTGGTCTGTCCGCTGGTCGATAACGTAGAGGTTACCCGCAGCATCGAGGGTCATCTCCGCCGGCATCTGAAATGTCCCATCGGATACGCCTCCTGAAATGCCTGAGAACACACCAACGCTCACGCGGGGCCTGTAAATCAGGCATGCATCGCAAAGCCTGAATCGATATTGCTGGTGTTGTATCCATATCCGGTACCGGCGCGGTATTTCGTAATTTAGTACGGGCAGATCAAGCAGGATATAGTCCTCCTTAGCTTCCTTTATTTGCGCGGGCACATCATCGATCAGCAGCTTGGCACCCTTTTGAAAGATGTTCTCCTTGTTCATATCCCGAAACTCTTCCGCGCTGAGACGAAGCAACATACCGGGATAGGTTTCTTCGACAGGTGTGCCTTCGGCATCTGTGATCTTTGTCTGGATGGTCTTTTCCTGCGGTCCCGGTTTTTCACAGGACGCGAGGCAAAGCATGGTAATAAGGGCAATAAAACAAAGAGGTTTTTTTTTCATGACATTAAACGTTTAGATCGTGGATTATCAGTTCAATAAAGGACCGGCTGGTCAGTACAATTTCCATAACGGTTCCGGCAAAGGTAGTTTTATTTAAATCATTTCCGCCGTCAGCGTGAAACACTTTAAGCCTCCCTTATCCCGGAAGAGCAGGTCTTATCACAGTGTCAACGATCAGCCGTCCGGTTGCATATAAATAGTATGCCAACGGAGGCGCTATGATAAAATGTGGGAATCCTTCCGGCACGATATTGATCAATTACTCCCTGACGAAAAATAGCGCATTATCAGCCGCCTTTTACACCGCATACAGTGCGGACTGCCGGTCTGGCATGGAACTTTAGTCACTTCAGAAAAATTAATAGCTTATTTATGAGAACAATACTTTCCTGTATCTGCCTGGTGGCAGTCGGTTCATGGTTTACCGCTTGTGATGATGACGACGATAAAAAGAGCGCACCCCGGGAATTCACACTGGATGACACAAAATATGCACTGACTGATGGCTATCTCGACTCTGTGAGAACGCAAACGATCGGTGAAGACATTTATCATTTCTGGAATGTCGTCATGACTTCGGATGGCATCAGTTACGACGCCCAGAATGAAAATTTTACGGGGACCGGCGACGCGGTACGTTTTGATTTATATACGACCCAGGAAGGCGTGCTGCCTGACGGTACCTATGCTGCCAGCGATCTTACCAACGGTATTGAAAGCGCAGGGGTCTTTATCGCTTTCAGTCCGCAGACAGGGACCGGCACAGCTTATGACAATGAGATCAGTGACGGTAGCGTTACCGTTAGCAGGTCGGGAAACGAACATGTATTGAACTTTACATTGGTGCTCGAGGACCAGCGCGAGATCAAAGGAAGCTGGCAGGGAAATCTGACCCGTGTGGAAGATTTCTAGTCGCCTGAAGACATCTTTAATCTACGATAGCGGATACGTACGGAAAACTATTCCTGTGGAACAGGATGGTTTTCCTTTCTCTTTTTTGCCGTTGATTCTTTGATGCGGCGTTATTTCTGATAGGGCACGACGACCTTACTATCCGAAGTAAAGCTATGCTTATTCACCCCTCCTTTCGCCGTCATGGCATTTCAAAAAACGGTCTGGTGCTTGAATAGCGGGCTGTCGAAAAGCGCTACAAATGCGTGTCGTGGAGACCGTCGACAACCAACCTACGAATCCAAAATTACGGACCCCATGCAGCAATGCCCTTCCGATGGGCTTTGCCCGGGAACTTCGTAACTTAGGCCATGAGTAAAAAAGTCACGACACCCTATTTTCCTCAAAGCTTAAAATACAGCACACCTTTAATATTCATCGCCGGCCTTTACCTTTTATGGGATCATCCTGTATGGGGCACCCTGCTGCTGTTGCTGGGTGTTGTCATCCTGACCACCCATTATGCCACCGCGATCAACCTGACAACAAAAACGTACACCGATTACCTGTTCCTGCTCGGGATGAAGCTGAACGCTGAATCGGGAAAATTCCAGCGCCTTAACAAGATCGTCATCACGAAAGGGACTTTCACGCAGACCGCGAATACAATCATACGAAGCAGGACATTTGAATACACCGACTTTACCGGAACGCTTATTTTTTGGGGTGACCACAAACTTGAACTGCTCACGGATATCAGAAAAAAGACCCTGATCAGACGTCTGAAGCCTTTCGCCAAATTCTTAGACGTTGGCATCGAAGACCGCACGACGCCAAATCCCTACTGGATCGACATCGACAAATACTAGGGAATACGTTCGTCCTTATGCCGCCTGTGGTTGTGTTTTGGCCGTAATGTCACGGTGGATGAAGTACATCATGAAGATCGTAAGCGTCATGGCGCCTACCACGACAAATCCCAGAATGTCATAATTTTCCAGCGCACTTGTCTCGGTTCGCTGCACGATGATCATGCCCGCTATCGCAGTGGCAATGCCGCCCGAGATCTGTTGCACGGCCGAATTAATACTCATAAACGCACCGCGATCCTGCGGCAGCGGAATCGCTGTTAGTAATGCGGAGGACGATATCATTCGCGAAGAGACGCCGACAAACATGAGTACACTGATCAGCATGAACAGCCACAACGGTGTAACGCCAAGGTTACAGTAGATCAGCACGATGATTATACTCCAGATAGAGCCGACGACAAACACTTTATACTTTCCGATGACATCGCTGAGCTTTCCAATCAACGGCCCGCAGGCGACGGAAAATATTCCTGTCACGAAATACACGAGTTGAAATTTCGAAAAAGGTATTCCGAGATTGTTCACGCCATAAGCGCTGGCAAAAGGCATCAGCATAAATCCGCCGGTAGCCAGCAGGGTGGTCGCGGCGAAAGCCTTCAGATAAGGAACGGCGGAAATCGTTTTCATTAAATGCTGGAAGGGCTTCCTTTCCGATTTGATCTGCAGGTGTGCATCAATCGGTTTGATATATATGACCATGAAGATCCCGACGACTGTGCTGATGACAACGATCATTAAAAAAGTAGCGTGCCATCCCCAGCGATCGGCGAGGAAAAGTCCCACAGGCACACCCAATACCTGGCTTGCTGCAAAAGCCGATTGCACGAAACCCATGACGCGTCCCCTGACCTCCATGCGGAACAGGTCCGTGATAATGGCAAAACTGATTGCGCTGATGACACCGCCGAACAGGCCGGTGACGATACGCGCCGCCATTAAAAATTTATAATCGGGTGCAAGCGCACATAACAGGGTACCGATGATGAACCCGGCGTAAAAGAACAGCAACATTTTTTTACGATCGAATTTATCAGCAAATCCCGCCGCCAGAAGTCCGGAGATGCCTGCACTGAACGCATATGCGGAAACGACCATCCCGAATTGCGCCGGTTTGATTTTCAGCGCCGGCATGAGCACGGCACTCAGGGGCGAAAGCACAATAAAATCAAGGACGATGGTGAACTGCAGGAACGATAGAACGGTAATCATGAATACCTCGTACCGGGTAAAAAGCTTTTCTTTCATATCGGGTGGTCAGGGAGAATCAGATTATGAGTTGAGATCAGTCGGGCAATTCTTCACACCAGAATCCGGCCTTGCGAATCAATGCGATAACTTCATCCGGCTGGATGGCATCGGATTCAATTCGTAGCACGCAATCAACATCGGCCAGGTCAATGGTCCATTTTTTTATAGCGGCCCACGCGTGCAGCAAGCCTGCAACCTGGTTAACCTCTTCAGGTCGCGCGATGTTTGTTTTGAATACCAGTACGGCGGGCATTGTTTGTTGTTGCATAGCAGTTCAGTTAAAAACGTTTGCTTCAGGGGCGTAAAGCTTTTATCACAAGCTTCAGCGTCTGGGTTATTGTCTTTTCATCCAGCTCAAATTTCTCCCTTCCTCCCACGCCTCTTCCGGACATATGAAACTTAACCAGCTGATAGAGTGGCGAAAAGGCCAACGACCAGTAGACCTCCAGTGGCAACCGGATCAGTTCCTTTCGCCTGATGGCGTTATGAACGAATGCGCCCATGACCGTCACAAAACGGCGATCCATCCGTTTCAGACAGACGTCATTGTACGGCGAATATTTTATCTGTTCCATAAAATGCATCCTGACCGGGTCCTCCAGGCAAAACCGCGCGCGGTTCATCCACTGGACCTTCAAACCCTCTTCGAACGACATGCCCGGATCAAACCCTTCAAGCGTGGCGTCTACCATTTTTTGCATTTCATCGATCCACAGCTGCACAATGAGATCATCGCGGTCTTTGTAGTAGATATAAATGGTGGCCGGCGAAACGCCCGCCGCCCTGGCCAGCTTCTGCATACTCAGGCCGTCAAAACCTTTTTCAACAATCATTTCAATCGCTTTCCTCCTGATCGCCGCCGCTTTGTGCTCATCCCGGGTACGCATGGCGCTAAATAAATGAATGTTCGTTCATTTATAAAGTGTTTGCCTCATTTTATTTCCGGCTTTTTAGTAATTTGTTGCCGTCTTCTTCTTTGAACCAATTAACTGCCAAAACATGAGAATTTTTCTATCTGTCCTTGTCCTGTGCGTTTGCATAAGCTTGCAGGCAAAACCGCCGGCCCGTGAATTTTACCAGATCAAGATCTACCACCTTACATCCGCCGACCAGGAAAAAATGGTGGACGAATATCTGAAGAACGCCTATCTTCCCGCACTCAAACGCGCGGGTATCCAGAAGGTTGGTGTTTTTAAACCTATTGAAAGTGACACTGCGCTTTACGGCAAACGAATCTTTTTGTTGATCCCTTTTAAATCACTGGACCAGTTCGCTGCCCTCGGTGATGTACTGCAAAAAGATGCACAGTATCTTGCCGCGGGCAAAAACTATATCGACGCACCTTATACAAATCCGCCCTTCGAACGGATCGAATCCATTCTTTCCAGGGCGTTCCCCGACATGCCGCAACTCGAGATCCCGGCGCTCACCTCGCCTGCCGGTGAACGCATCTATGAATTAAGGAGCTACGAGGGACATACCGAAAAAATTTACAAGAATAAGGAGCACATGTTCAATGAAGGTGGTGAGATAAAGCTTTTCAGGAAGCTGGGTTTTAATGCCGTGTTCTATTCAGAAGTGTTGGCCGGCAATACATTCCCGAATTTGATGTACATGACCACCTTCGAGAACAAGGCGTCGCGCGATGAGCACTGGAAGATGTTTGGCAATTCGCCGGAATGGAAAAAAATGTCCGGGTTGCCGGAGTATCAAAACAACGTATCAAAAATCACCGTCTACCTCCTTCACCCGACCGGCTACTCTGCAATATAGACTGCCGTATCATAAAAAGAGCGTTATCACCATCGATGATAACGCTCTTTTTTCTTATGACATTCCCGGAAACGACGTGCACCTAGTAATACGCCCTGGGCGAACCCCAATACGTATTGACATCATTAAAATAAGTATGGTCGTTGGTGTCAGGCCAATGCGCTTTGTCGAAACCCGGGCTTTCTTTCAGATACTCCTTTTCCCTGTTGAGTACGAACAACTCACGTTCGGTGTCAAGCTGCAGCTCGGAGAAAGGGATGGCGAACAACTTTCCGCCTATGCCCAGGAACGATCCGTACTCGAGCACCGCATACTCAATCTTGCCGGTGTTGACGTTGATCATCAGGTTGTCAATTTTCCCCAGGTCTTCACCGGCGGGATTTTCAACGCTGTCGCCGATAATGGATGTAGCCGTCAGTCGCCTGGCGGGTGTATTGGCATAAGGGCCTTCATGGTTCAAACCTGTCCGGTTGTCGACATCATAGCTTTTTTCTTCGATAGCCATAAGTACCTCCTTTTTGTTTTTGGTTACACATTCCGATCATCGATTAAATAATGATGCCATGCGGTCATCATGCTGCAAATAAAGTAGGGCAGTGATGTAACGGCCGACGTCCCGGTGTATCCAACCATTACACTAACACCAATCCTAATGCTTAGCGTCATTATAATCCTTTTTGCCATCGCCGCCGTGCTTGGCATTGCCATCGCGGTTGCTATCATCAGTAATAAGCCAGCAACCCCCAAACCCGCGGTATATGCGCACGGCCTGTTCGCCGCCACGGCCCTTGCCCTGCTGATCATTTATACCCTGAATAGCGAAAGCTCCGGCACCCGGTTGAGCCTTATCCTATTCGTGATCGCCGCGCTGGGCGGTTTTGTCTTGTTCTACCGCGATCTGAAAAAGAAACCAGGCCCGGTCGGCCTGGTTGTCGTGCACGCTCTCGCCGCGGTAACGGCATTCGTCTTACTGCTCATCCATGCTATGTTCTGACGGTGAAAATCCATCCGGTCCACATGATGCTGATCCACTTCCCGTCGGCTTTTCTTCCGGCGGATCTCGCCTTCAGCGCACTGGCACGCTGTTATCCGGATACAACCTCGAATGGGTGGGATACTACTGTATCTTCGCCGGTGTTGCAACAGGAGGTGTTGCGATGGTGGCTGGCTTTGCGGATATTTTTCTTTACGTCGTCAGGCACGGCGCAAAAGCCCTCCGCAAGGCATGGATTCATGCGACGATTCAATCGGCCGTCATCATTGGATTCACCCTGTTGTTTTCGGCGGAGTACAATCATCCGGGATACATCACGGACGTACCGGAATGGCTATGGGTCAGCAAAGGCCTGCTCTGTGGAATGATGATCGCGGGAAATCACATTGGCGGTGTGCTGGTCTTCAGCTATGTCGCGAAAGAGTTCGGGCAAGATAATCGTCGCGCCTGATCAGTCGTCATTAGCTCTTGTCATATAAGGTTTTCCTTCATGGCCTTGTTCACCATATCGATGGCATTGTTGACGCCCAGCTTTTTCATAATGTTGAAACGGTGCGTTTCGATGGTGCGGACGCTTTTTCCGGAAGCCTCCGCGATTTCCTTGTTGTGCCGGCCTTCCACCACCATGCGGAGAATTTCCTTCTCCCGCCGGGTAAGGTTGTACGTGTCATCCACCTCAGCGGCTTTGCTGGTGAAAGGTTTTGCGTTCAACAACCGGCTTGCCAGGACATTGGACACGGCACCGCTGAAATATTTGCTTCCGCCGTGTATCTGCCTGAGTGCTTTCACAAATTCAGCCTTGTCCGTGTCCTTTAACAGATAACCGTAGGCTCCGGCATCGAGTGCCTGCAACACGTACTCTTCCGAATCGTGCATCGAAAGGATGACAGCTTTCGTGTCGGGCGCATAGGCCTCCAGTTTGGCGGCCGCTTCAAGGCCGTTCATTTCCGGCATGCGGATGTCCAGCACCAGGATATCCGGGTGCAGTTTCTGTGCGGCCTGCAGTGCCTCAAGGCCGTTACCCGCTTCGCCGATCACATCGATGTCCGTGTCGGACTCGAGCATGGCTTTGATGCCTTTCCTGACCAGGACATGGTCATCCGCCAGTACAATATTTATCTTTCTCATACTTTCCATATCAAACAGTGACCAGGTTTTTTACCGGTACCACCAGTACTACCGTTGTACCGTGCCCCGGGGCGGACCTGATCTCCAGTTTCCCGTTTACATACTCCGTGCGCTCATACATGTTAAAAAAGCCGCGGCCGGATTCGATGTTCACACTGCGCGACTCCACAAGCTTTTCATCAAACCCGGTACCATTGTCGTTGACCGTGATGGTCAGATCGTGGTCACCCTGTTGCAGTGTAACCGCAATCGCATTGGCACCCGAATATTTGATTGCGTTGTTGATCGCTTCCTGGATGATCCTGAAAATATTATTCTCCACTTTCTGCGGCAACCGCACGGTAACATCACCTTCCGTTTGATATGTGATGTCAATATCCGTGACCTTGCCGATCTCGCGGATGAATACATTCAACGCCGACTGCAAACCATAATCTCCCAGTACAGTAGGCTTGAGGTTGAAGGTGACCCTGCGCACTTCCTTGATCACCTGCGTGATCAGTTGCTGTATTTCCGCCAGTTTCCGCTGAATGTCTGCGGCATCACGGTGGGTGTCGATGGATTCGATCTGGAACTTCAGGGACGTGAGCATCTGCCCGATGCCGTCGTGGATATCCATCGCCAGGCGCTTCCGCTCCTCTTCCTGGCCTTCGAGAATGAGCACGGAACGAAATTTCTGCTGGTTGATTTTCTTCTCTATTTCCGCGCGGCTCTTGTCCCGCATATTTTTTTCGGCCATTTTCTGCCGGGTGATATCGGCGCCCAATACCAGCCATTCGTCTATTTCCGACTGATCATTGACGACCGGGACAATCATGGTATCCGACCAGTGATCCGTTCCCCGCGCATCACGGTAATGCACCATGCCCTGCCACATGCTGCCGCCCGAAACGATCTCGATCACATCGTCCTGCCACTCCGCGTCCAGGTCGGAACCTTCAAACAACTGATGCAGGGGCCCGTTGAAAATCGGGGACTTACCCGCGATACCGGCGTAAAGATCGGATATGAAAATAACATTGCCGCCCCGATCGGTCTTTGCGTATAGTTTGGGCGTTTCTTTGGGCAGGTTGACCTGGGAAATTTCTTCGTACGATTTTTCAAGCGACGTGTAAAGTGCACCGATTTCCTTCGAAAGCTTCTTTGCATTCTTTTCCGAGTGTATCAGCTGGTTGACCGTATTGTTCACCTGTACGGTCGTCGGCCGGAATACAAAGATGATCTCCAGCACGATCACGACAATAGAGATCGCCAGCAGGATATATTCCAGTTTGCTGAGCATGTCTATCTTCGCGCGCGCCTCTGCATCGTATTGAAAAACAATACGATCCATTTTTTCCAGGAAGATGAACTCATTGTCGAGGATCGCCTGAATTGCTTTTGAAACCGCTGTGCTGTCCGGGTTGTTGCGCTGCTTGTATTCAATGAGCTTTTTGGCATTGTTGTAAACATCCAGGAAGTAAGGTTCGATATCGGTGAACATCGCGTTGACCGTCGTGCTGTTATGACCGGGAAGATTGAGCTGGTCGTCGCCATGTTGCAATCCATAATGCCCGGCCCGCCACTCTTGCAGCAACTGTTCAAGCGTCTTTATCTTGTCGGGGAAGTGACGGTGATCGAGGTCTGTATAGAGCAGCATTGACATCTTAACGATCCACTGACTTTTATAGCGCTGCGTTCCGGCCAGGTTAACGACTCTTGAATCACTCGTCTGGCTGTGAAGATGTCGCTGGATCAGGATCTGACCCACGATCGATACGGTCGCAATGGCGCTCAGGGCAAGAATGTACCACATGCCCAGTTTGCTGAAGCGATTAAGTTTCAGCTTACTGTCCGGATTAAAATCTAAGGTCATCTACGTAGAAAGATACGTATAAATCCGATATGTGCTGACGGGATTGCGCGTTGTCCATTGATCCTGATTAATCAGCAAAGCCAATGTGGATGTATCCGTCCTCGATCCGCACCGGGAAGACGGCGATGCTGCATTCATCAGCGTTAAGGCATTCTCCGGTTTTGAGCGAGAAAGTTTTCTTATGAAAGGGACAGGCAACTTTCGGGGTACCCTGCGTTGAGCCTACCATGCCGCGGGCCAGCGCCATCTGCATTTTATGAGGGCATAAATTGCAGATGGCGCTGGCCCGCGGCATGGTAGGCTCAACGCAGGGTACCCCGAAAGTTGCCTGT
>DASPJC010000465.1:0-2908 GCA_035628815.1 Ohtaekwangia sp.
GGAAGGGCTCGCGGTTCGCATTCAGGCGGGCCATGTTGCGCAGGATCAAAACATTGTGCTTATCCAATCCTAGATTTTTGTTCTGCATGTATTTCAGCTGTTCGAAGACGACGCCTGTACAGATGATCAGAATAATCGATACCGTGAACTGGAAGATCACCAGTCCGCTGCGAATTCCTTTGCTCCTGGCGCCGGCGCGAAGTTTGCCCTTCAACACCTCGACCGGGTTAAAGGACGTCAGGTAAAACGCCGGATAACTTCCCGCCAAAAAGCCGACGATCAAGACCAGTAAAAAAGTGACGGCAATGAACTGTCCGGTAAATATCGATGTATAAGCAAGCTCTTTTCCAGCCAGGATATTGAATGCGGGCAGTGCCAGGTATACGGCGAGCAAGGCAAGCATTGCAGCAATCAGCGTGTAGATCAGTGATTCTGCCAGGAACTGGCTGATGAGGTGCGTTCTGAAAGACCCCAACGTCTTTCGCAGTCCTACCTCCTTGGCGCGGCCGGCAGACCGTGCGGTGGACAGGTTCATGAAATTGATACAGGCAATGAGTAAAACAAACGTCCCGATCGCGCCCAACACATAAACATATTTGATATCGCTGTGTTGTCCGATATCATGGTCAAGATCCGCGCTGTATAAATGCGTATCCGTCATCGGGAAGGAGAAGTAACCGTATTCACCGCCGTCTTTGATAAAGGCTTCGAAACTCATACCCAGAAATTGCTCCAGTTCCCGCCCTACATTCTTAATGGTTATTCCCTCAAGTTTTTCATCGATATCTGCGACGCGTGTATGCGAATCTTTCCGGTAGTAAGTATGCAATGAATTATTGGTCCATGCGTCCTGGTTGAAGAAACCATCGCTCACCCCGCTCAATACAATATCAAAACGCAAATGTGAGTTGTGCGGAACGTCTTTCGCCACGCCGGTAACTTTATAGGCGGTGGCTTCGTTTCCCACGGCGATCATTTTACCTACCGCCGGCGCCTCACCAAAATATTTTTTAGCTGTAGCGGCAGTGATCACCATGGTATTCGGTTCCGTCAGCACCATTGCCGGGTCGCCCTCCAGGAGCGGGAAGGTGAAGAACTGAAAGAAATTGGAATCAACCATGTAAACTTCCGGCTCCATGAAAGACCTTTCTTCAAAGTTGAAGATGGTGTTGCTCCAGCTCCATACACGGGTAGCGGCCGTGATGCCGGGAATTTCCTGCACCAGGGCATCCGACAACGGGCTACAGGTCGTGGTGGAATTAATTTCCTGTCCCGCCAGTTTGCCCCGGAGCCCGACGCGATACATATTGGCCACATCCCGGTGAAAGCCGTCATAGCCCAGTTCGTCGGTAATATAAAGGCCTATCAACAGGCACGTGGTGAGCCCGATGGCCAGTCCTATAATATTAATCGACGAAAAGAATTTGTGCTTGAGGATCGTCCGGATCGCTACGGTGAAGTAATTTTTTAACATAAAATGCTTTAGGTGGTACAAAAATAATAAAGCCCCCGGGTTAGACGCGAGGGCTCATATGATGTTACAGAAAAAAAAATTTGCAGCAATAAAAAGAACCGACGGGCTATTCGTCGCGTAATGTATTCACCGGGTTCATGGAAGCGGCGCCCAACACTTTTGTGGCAATGGTTAATGCGGAAACAAAGAACATCAGCGAAACAGAAAGCACGAAGGTAACGACACCGGTGGCTTCATAGTAGTCCCAAATACTGTCCATCAGCATGTCGACCGCGAAATAGCTCAACGCACAACCCATCGCTGAAGCTACCATCAGGATGATGGCAAACTCGGTATTGACAATGCGGGTGATATTGGCGATCGACGCGCCGAGAACCTTACGAACACCGATTTCCTTCATTTTCTTGATGATGTTCAACGAAACGAGCGTGTACAACCCTGTGGCTGACAGGAATAGCGCTACAATGCCGAGGAACACGAACATCTTGACAATGTTATTATTCACGGTGTAGGCTTCCATCATGATGCCGTTGAGGTAGCGTCCATTGTACAGGCGATTCGGAAAAATCTCCTTCCATGAAGCTTCCATCGCCGCATTGATGTCGGTGAGTTTGTCGATGGGCGCATTGACAATAACGTGCGAATACTTCTCTTTTTCCGCATAGCGTATCATGAGCGGTTCCATTTCATCCCATAAACCGTTGGTGTACACATCCTTGATAACGCCTACCACATATAATTTCAGCGAGTCGCGCCAGATAATCTCCTTGCCCAATGGCTTATCCCAGCCGAACGTTTCAGCAAACTTCCTGGAAACAATGATGGATTCCTTGCGGTCGGTTTCCGAATCTTTTTCAAAGTCCCGTCCTTCCAGCAAGGTCAGTCCCATCGTTTTAAGGTAATCGTCGCCTACATGAATGATGTCGACTTCGAGTTGTTTCGACTGGTACTTGACAGGGTCGTTATACCGCGACGAAAAAATGCTATGCTCCGAACCCGCGATTGAAATGATATCCTTGTGCTGTGTGAGGGCATTCCGGTATGTCTCATACTCGTTGCCGTTGTCCACGTATGCGATGATGACGCCCTCCTCCTGCATTCCCAGGTCGAAATCCCGCTGGAAAACCGAATTCTGGTAAAAGGCAATCGCGAAGATGATCCCCAGCAGTGAAAACGCGTACTGAAGGCAAAGCAGGACCCGGGTAAACCAGTTCGTTCCCCCAAATTTCAATTTTCCTTTGAGGATGCTGACCGGCTCGAATTTACTGATGTACAGGGCCGGATAGCTGCCGGCGATTAACCCCGTCAACAGGAGGATTGAAACCAGGAACACGATAAAACCGGGGTTATCGAGGTAGTGCGACGTGAGCGTCATTTCATCCCACAGCGAATTCCACGACATCAGCAGGATCTCTCCGAAAAACAGGCCGACAA
>DASPJC010000466.1:0-4311 GCA_035628815.1 Ohtaekwangia sp.
TAGCACCTGTCGATGCATCACCTAACTTTGCGTTTGATGGCAAAAGCGAAAAAAAGTTCGACTGATGAGAAGTTGCGGGAAAGGGTAAAAGAGCTCCGGTGCCTCTACGAACTGTCGCGGATTGCCGGCGAAACAGAGAACGACATACCCGTCATTTTTCAGGAAACTTTGAAGATCCTGCCTGCGGCGATGCAGTACCCCGAACGGGCGCAGGCCGCTATTGCGCTCAACGGACAGACGTATCCGAGTCCGCGGTTTGACCAGACGAAAGTCCGCATCACTTCTCCCCTCTTCCGGGACAAGACGAAACAAGGATCCATCGCGGTGGGGTACGTTGACAGGGCCGCAGGATTTCTGCCCGAGGAGAAAAAGCTGCTGCACACCGTGGCGCGGGAATTATCGCTGATCCTCAAGCGTCACAGCATGGAGGAAGAACGGCAGAATCTTCAGCAACAGCTGCATCGCGTGGAGCAACTTGCCCTGGTGGGCGAACTGACTGCCGGTATTGCGCATGAATTGAACGAGCCGCTGGGACGAATACTGGGTTTTGCGCAGCTGATCAAAAAAGGAGGATCGCTGAATGAACAGCAAGCGCAGGATATTGAACGCATTGTCAAAGCGTCGCTGTACACCCGCGAGATCATCAAGAAGCTCATGCTGTTTTCACGCCAGATGCCGCAGCAGATCACCCTGGTGGATCTCAATGAAGTGATCTCGGATATCCTGTATTTCATCGATATACGGTATCAGAGCAGGGAGATACGATTGAAGCAGCGACTGGCCACCGGCCTTCCCGCGATCCAGGCCGACGCCGTCCAGATGAATCAGGTGCTGGTGAATCTGATCACCAATGCCATTCATGCAATGCCTTCGGGTGGCGATTTGCTCATCACCACCGGTAAGAAAGGAAAATACGTCAGCCTGGGCGTGCGCGATTCCGGTCATGGCATGACGGCAGCAGTGAAGAAAAAAATTTTTGAGCCGTTCTTCACGACCAAAGCCACCGGGCAGGGAACGGGCCTGGGACTCTCCGTAGTACAAGGCATCGTCACCGCGCACCAGGGAAAAATCCAGGTGACCACCGCGCCGGGAAAGGGATCGAAATTTGAAATACTACTTCCCATTCGTCAACGAAAAGCGAGCAGGGCATCATGAGAATACATACACAACCCATCAGCGTGCTGGTGGTAGACGACGCCGTGGAAACTGTTGAACTCATCAAGCGCAACCTGGAAGCGACCGGATATAAAGTTTATACGACGTTTAACGTCCAGGGTGCGATCGCGCTGCTCGAGTCGGTGCAGATCGACCTGGTCATTACAGACCTCCAGATGCCCGGGCAAAACGGTATGCAACTGATCCGTCATGTCTCCGAGAATTTCAAGGGCATGGGCGTGCTCGTAATCACCGGATTTCCATCGATCAAGGGCGCTGTTGAGTCCATTAAAGTCGGCGCGGAAGAATATCTGGTAAAACCCTTCACGGATGATGAGTTGTTCAAAGCGCTGGATCGCGTGCTGGCCAAGTCGCCCCGGCGCCAGGAAAAAGAAGGGATGAAGTTGCTCCCCCAGACGTTCGGGATCATCGGCGAATCCGAAGGTATGCTGAAGGTTTTCAAAACCATCACCAAGGTGAAAGGTACAAACGCTACCGTACTGGTGACCGGGGAAAGCGGGACAGGAAAAGAACTGGTAGCAAGGGCTGTTCATTACGGCGGCCGCGCGTCGAACGCGCCATTTGTGCCCGTGAACTGTGGCGGCATTCCCGATGCGTTGCTGGAGAGCGAGCTGTTCGGCTACGTCAGGGGCGCGTTCACGGGAGCTAACGAAACACGGGCCGGATTTTTCCAAACCGCTGATGGCGGCACCATCTTTCTCGATGAGATCAGCAATACCAGCATGGCGATGCAGGCAAAACTACTCCGCGTACTGCAGGAAAAGGAGTTCTATATGGTTGGCTCTAAAAAATCGTTAAAAGTCAATGTGCGTGTTGTAGCCGCAACGAATGTCGACCTGATGCAACTGGTGAAAAAGGGCATCTTCCGGGAGGACCTTTATTACCGGTTGAACATTATATCGATCGAGCTGCCTTCCCTGCGCGAACGAGGAAATGATATCGACCTGCTGATCGAATTTTTCATGAACAAATATGTGCGGGAGCTTAGCAAGGAACCGATGCACATTACGCCCAAGGCCATGAAATGTCTGAAATCCTACCACTGGCCCGGAAACGTTCGGGAGTTGCAGAACCTGATGCACAGGCTGGTAATCCTCGCCGACGACAACATCATTGATGTTCCTGATCTTCCGGAAACCTTCCGGTATTCTGCGCTGCGTTCAAGGGGCCTGGATCGCCGGCTGGACGAAGTGGAGCGCGAATACATTACCAGCGTACTGGCGGCCAGCCAGAACAACCTCAGCCAGACGGCAATTACCCTGGGAATTGATCGCAAAACACTGCGGGAAAAGCTGAAGCGTTATAAAGCATAGCCTGGTGAAAAATATTCCGGTGGGGCGAAACGCTCCAGCGCGATAAACCTAAGACCCCACTCGCGGTTCACCATTGCGGCATTTTTTGTGGTATGCTTTTGGGTTTATGGACTGCATGCTCACTTCAATTGCCAGCAAAACCTGTATCCCGGATTTACTCGACCAGGCATTCTGTAGCATCTGTATAACATGTGCAAACTATGACGGTTGCCTGCACCGGATAAAATCTTCGAAAGTTATCATTCAATGCGAGTTGTTCGAGGATACACTGCTGCCGGGCCACGGACATCCACAAGAAGCCATCATTCAAAAAGGTCTTTGCTCCAACTGCGTTAACGCCCTGCATTGTCATCTTCCGAAGGACCCTGCCGGTGTATGGCATTGTGAAGAATATAAATAAAGATATTATGATCCAATACATCCTGGACACCTTCATGCCCAAAAAAATGAAGAACGGCAAATGGAAAGAATTCAACAGACAAGCTATTCTTATTGCCGAGGGGTTCTATAAGAACGATATCCGTCATGGTACCTGGCGTTTTTATTACGAAAGCGGCGAGCTCGCGATCGAGGAGAATTACCACGAAGGCAAACTGCACGGAAGGTATGCCGCGTATCATATGAATGGCATCATGATGAGCGAAGGACACTATCATCAGGATCAGCGGCAGGGCCCGTTTTATATTTACAACGACCGTGGTATACTCGAGAAAGTGCTGATCTTCGAAAAAAACACCCTGCTCGAAGAGACAGCGCCGACACCGCTAACGCAGACGGCATGAAATGGAAAAACCGGCTACGGCGTGTTGTTGTGGTTGATGTCTGTGAAATCTGCCACTCTTTATCAATGGGATGACCGATGACAAGAAGATAAGGATGGGCCTTTGTCACCTGGTACGAAACTTAAGGATAATGGATGTCGAAAGACTTAATCCAGCGCATCGATATCCTGCTGGTAATCAAAACGGAGGTCTTCCGGAAGCCTGGAAAGCACAGCGTGGACTTTTTTGATTTGCTGGTTGTAAAGGTTTGCCACGACGGGACTTTTGTCAATCGGCACGCCGGATTTTTTAACAAGGGCGCAAAAATGTATGCGCAATTCCAGCTCGGTGGCTTTTACGCCCGAATACTTTATCTGTCGGTTGACAAACCGCAGTATTTTACGGAGGCCCTTCTTGACGAAGTAAATGTTTCCACGCGGAAGATCTGCAAACATTGCCTCAACGTCATCCTTCACATGCTGCACATAACCGGGCTCGTCCCCCGCTTCGAACAGCAGGTAGGTCAGCAACTCCTTGTTTTCTTTCTTGTAACGCGCCAGTCGCAGGCAGATGTCCGCAATCTTTTCGGGGTCGGGAAACTGAAGTTCCTTCCTGATCTCGTTGAGCGACGCGGCTTTCATCGCTGCTAGTGATCAGGCTCGGAATCAGGTGCCTCAGGTTTCTTCGGAAAGACCAGGGAGGTCACCATCGCTATCGCCAGCACGAAAACAATCACGATGAGCGAAACCTCTGTGGGGATCTTGTACCAGTCGGTAATACACATTTTCACGCCGACGAAGACCAGGATGGTGGCCAGGCCGTATTTCAGGTAGTGGAAATATTTTTCAATTCCCGAAAGCGCAAAATAAAGTGACCGCAGTCCAAGAATGGCAAATACGTTGGACGTGTAGACGATGAATGCATCGTCCGATATAGCGAGTATGGCAGGGATAGAATCCACCGCAAAGATCAGGTCCGTCGCCTCGATCATGATAACGACCAGGAATAGCGGTGTCGCCCAGTTCTTCCCGTCGATCTTCACAAAAAAGTTATCGCCGACA
>DASPJC010000467.1:0-3020 GCA_035628815.1 Ohtaekwangia sp.
GAAACGGTAAAAAAGCATTGGCGGTACTGGAGGAGGCCCGGATCGACCTGGTGATCAGTGACATTATTATGCCGGATATGGATGGCCTGGCATTGTGCAAAAAAATTAAGGAGGATATCCAGACCAGCCACATTCCGGTAATACTACTGACCGCAAAAGGGGAGATCGAGAACCGGATCGAAGGACTGCAGGTAGGCGCCGATTCATATATACCGAAACCTTTTCACCCCGAACATCTTTTTATCCGGATTGAAAAACTGATCGAACACATGGAACTGGTGCGAAAGAAGTTCGCGAATACCGAAGATCTTGAACTGGCACAGCTTGCGACAGGTATCGGCGAACGGGATGATGACTTTTTCTCCCGGATCACGGCGTGTATCCAGGAACATCTGAGTGAACCGGAGTTTAATGCGGCGACCATTGCAGATCATGTTGGCATGAGTAAAGCTTCACTGTATAAAAAAGTGAAGACGATCACCGGCCTTACACCGCATGGACTGATCAAACAGTTCCGCTTAAAGAAGGCGGCAAGCCTGCTGCGGAATTCCAACCTCAGTGTTTCGGAGGTGATTTACGAGACCGGCTTCAACAGCCGTTCCTACTTCTATAAATCATTCAACGAGATGTTTCATTGCCATCCGAAAGATTTTGAACGCGCGAAGAACGCGTGATATAACGGAGAGGCTATAGGTTGAGGAGGAAGATCACGAAGATGATCTCGTTAAGCCTCAGTCGCAATCTTTTCAGCGCTTGTGTGATATGATATTCTACTGCCTTGGCGGACAAATGAAGCTTGCCGGCGATCTGGTCGTTAGTATACCGTTCGAACCTGCTTAAACGAAAGATTTTTTTTGTTGTATCGGGAAGCTGCTCTATTTCAGCGTTGATCAGTTGCAACGTTTCGGCGTATTCAATTTCTTCTTCTGTGCAGTCGGTCTGATCTTTCAGGTGCAGGAAGATCTGCTTCTCTAATTTTTCGTTGGCGGCGATCTTGTCGTACTGATCGTAAATCCGATTTTTGACGCACCTGAAAAGGTACGCTTCGATATCTTTTATGTCGTTGATACGATCGCGTTTCAGCCACAGGTTAACAAACACATCCTGGATCACTTCCTGGGCCATGGTCTTGTCCCGGAAGTAATTATACGCGAGGCCGTAGAGTGCACTCCAGCGCAAATTATATATCCGCTCGAAGTCTTTTTCGGTCATCTGCAAAGGTCTTTTAAGGCTGTTTAGGCCATGGAAGGTAGAAAAAGAAACCCTAAAAAAAAATAATGCAAACGATTTAGGGACACCCAGTCGCTGAACCGTCATACAGGCATACAGAAGTATCTCCCCATGAACCAAAGCACACTCGCTGAACTGATCCGCCGCTATAAAAGCGGTCAGGCCACAGAATCAGAAAAGCAAAAACTTGAGGAATTCTGGCAAAAAGCCACAAATGACTCTACTTATATAGACAACCTTTCCGAGCCGGAAAAAGAGGCTGTCCGGAAAAAAATGTATTTCGCCATCAGCCAGCAGGCGGGCTTCGGAAAAGAACGCCGGTCCGTGCGCATGTTACAACCCGTGCTGTATAAAATGGCCGCAGCTTTCATCGTGGTAGCGCTCGCTTTCGCATGGTACCTGAATTTTTCGGGTGGCATGCACGAGATCAGCACGCATTATGGCGAGCGGCTCACCGTCATTTTACCGGATGAATCCTCCGTTGTGCTAAACGGAAATTCTACGCTGAAGTATTCCAAAGGCTGGTCGGAAGATCAGCCGCGTGAAGTATGGATCGATGGTGAAGGTTTTTTCGAAGTTCAACACACCCGGAATCACCAGAAATTTATTGTGCATACCGGCGAAGGACTGAACGTCGAAGTGCTGGGAACGAAATTCAACGTGAAAAGCCGGGAGTACGGCGCTGAAGTATTACTGACGGAAGGAAAAGTAAAGCTCAATGTACAGGATAAACATGAAGAACCCGTCTACCTGAACCCGGGCGAACTGGCGACACTTCGGGAAAAGCTGTTGTCTAAACGTATTGTCGAAGACAAGCGCTATACCTCGTGGATTGAACGCAAACTGGTATTCGACCAGACGCCGCTGAAAGAGTTGGCTCAAACCCTGGAAGATACCTATGGCCTGCAAATACATTTTGAACATGAGGCGCTAAAAGAACGCGCGCTATCCGGTGAGATATCATCAGCGACCGCCGACGATATCTTGTTCGCCATCGGCGAGACTTTCAATATCAAAGTGACCAGGGATGGTAACGCCGTCACATTTTCATCCAAAGAATAACCCAAACCAAAAACCTATGTCCAAACACTACACAATTTACCGCCACCTTTTCTGGTGCCTGCTCGGTGTTGTCCTGATCACTACGCCGCGCACAAACATGGCGCAGGACAGACTTTATGCCGATGCCAGCAAGGTTACGCGGCAGGAAAATCCACGCGCGCAGTACAAACCCGTGGTCGACGTGCTGCATGAGATCATGGATCACTACCAGGTTTCATTTCTTTATGAACCCGTCACGCTAGAAGGTAAAAAAGTGATCGTGCCGGTCAGCTTCAAAGGCAAAAGGATCGAGAACATTCTTTCGCGCCTGCTGGAGCCCGCCGGACTGACGTACAAAAGGATCAACGACAAAACGTTTTCTATCCTGTCGAAGGAGGATGTAAAATCCGCCGACAGAGGGGAAATGAAAGCAAACCTGATGGGTATCACACCCGAGCAGCTCGACGAGCCGCATCTGATACAGGGAGATATTATCTATGAAAGGTATACGGCACCTGCCGCGATACTGGTGTCGGGTGTGATCACCGACGAACTTGATAACCCGCTGCCGGGTGTCAATGTGCTCATTAAAGGAAGTACCGTTGGTACGACTTCCGATGCCGTGGGAAAATTTTCACTGGAAGTACCCGATGAGAACGCGGTTCTGGTGGTAAGCTTCATCGGCTACATGACACAGGAAATAGCCGTCGGGACACAAACCACGATCAATATAAAACTAGCGCCAGACG
>DASPJC010000468.1:0-4740 GCA_035628815.1 Ohtaekwangia sp.
AGACTCAGGTAGGAGTATGCGCCGCCGCTGGAGTAAATTCCATTTTCATCTGTTACGACTTTTTCGGTGACGAGATCCACCTCCGGGAACATCCTTCTGAATTCGTTGGCCGCCATCCAGTGCGTTGCGCATTTGCGGCCCTGCAGCAACCCTGTCGAGGCCAGGAGGAACGCACCAATGCAGAGACTTGCCACCTCGGCACCGCCTTTATACTGCTTGACAATCCAGGGTATGAATTCCTTGTTTTGATCAATCGCATTCCTGAAATCGCCATCAACAGCCGGAATAATAACCAGGTCCGTCTTCTTGATGTCGTCAATAACCATCTCGGACGATATTGTATACATCCCGTTAATCAGGGGTGTTTCCTTTGTTATTCCGGCCAGCTGAATTTTAAAGAGCGGTGCCTTCCCGATACTCATGGCATAGGAATTCACGCCGGTGAGAATTTGACGCGGACCTTCGATGCTTCCCAGAATAGCCCCTCGTGGAACAAGAATCGTGATGTGCTTCATATCTTTTGTTTTTTGTATCAGCTCGTAAATAGTGTTTCAGTTACACCTGGCGTCCGGCTTGTGGCGCCTGATCTGCCTGCGACTGTGATCCAAAGGTATTTATTCACGCTGTCGCAATCAACCCCTGAGAATGCCGGAATTGCACCCTATGGAAGTGAATCTGGTATCCTACGTTTGTATGGTCGGCGGCGGACGCCGGATTTTCATCCAGAGCCAAAATGAAAAAGGAAATACTCTTCATTCACAGCGCGGGAAGTCAGGGGCCGCGCGAGGGCAGCAGCGACCTGGTAGCGTACCTGCGCCGGGTGCTTCCTGAAAATTATGAATTAAAGTGTCCCGCCATGCCTGATCCGGAGAATCCCCGATATGAGTATTGGAAAATGAAGATCGAAAAGGAGATGGGAACCTTGTCGGGTAAAGCGATCCTCATCGGGCATTCAACGGGTGGTTCCGTGCTGTTGAAGTACCTGTCGGAAGAGCCAGCCATGAAGTCCGTCGCAGCGTTGTTTTTGATCGCAGCGCCGTATTGGGGCATCGAGCAGTGGCAGATGGACGAATTCATGTTGCCGCTCGATTTCCCGCGTGGACTTCCACGCATCGCCAACATATTCCTCTATCACAGTCATGGCGATGAGCTCGTTCCATTCGGCCACGTGAGGGCTTACGCGAGAAAGTTGCCAGGTGCGACGGTCCGCGAAATTGAAGGTAACGAGCACATCTTTTTGCGTGGTCTTCCCGTACTGGCCGATGACATCAGGGGAGTTAAAATGATGAACGGGAGCGTATCGACCCCTGCGAAGCGGTCGAAACGAAAAAGAAGTCAAACGTGAAATTGATTTTAACAAAGTAGTAACCAAAAAACCTTTCCCTATGAAAAAGTTAAAAGTAACGTACTGGATTTTTACAGGCCTGATGGCTGCGTTGTTGGGTGTAGGCGCGGTCTTTGATGCGTTCGCAGCACCGGAGGCCATTGAACATGTAACGCATATCGGGTACCCCGCTTACATCGTGCCGTTTCTTGGCGTGGCCAAAGTACTGGGGATCATTGCGATCCTTGTGCCCGGATATCCCCGGTTGAAAGAGTGGGCATATGCCGGATTGACCTACGACATTGTCGGCGCGATGTATTCACACATTGCATTCGGTGAGCCGCCGGCCATGTGGGCACCGCTTATCGTCCTGCTCTTTCTGATAGCAGGTTCTTATCTGTTTCATCACAAGCTTAAAAAAGCTGTCCATGAGAACACTTTACAGGGCATAAGCTTATCAGGTAACTAAAACTGCACGATGATAGAAGTATTCAAAACCAATGTAGTTTACCGGGACCATGCTGATCTCCTGCTGGAGCAGATCCACGCGACGTTTTCAAACTACGCCGCAAACTTCGACCTTGAAGACTGCGACAGGATACTGCGCATCAAGAGTTCGAAAGGCCCGGTTGAATGTGAAGCGATTATTTACCTGTTAAAAGGTTTTGGATTTGAAGCGGAGGTGCTGACCGACGAACCGGGACCCTTCCATCGCATTACCATGGCATACAACACTCAAACTGTTCGGTGAGTCAGGATATCTACCATCGGCAATGTCGAAACAAAGGTAAAATACTAAAAAATGGATACACTTATTGTAATACTCGCCATCATCGGCGCTCTCGTGGCGCTCATCCTGATCGCGGCATTGTTCGTAAAGAAGGCGTATCTCGTTCAGCGGAATATTATTGTCCACAAACCCGCATCGGAGGTTTTTAACTACGTAAAATTTTTGAAGAACCAGGATCACTACAGCAAATGGGTTATGGCGGACCCGGGCATGAAGAAGGAATTCAAAGGAACGGATGGGACGGTCGGCTTTGTGTACGGCTGGAACAGTACCGACAAGGGCGTTGGCGAGGGCGAACAGGAGATCAAAGGTATCCGCGACGGGGAGATGGATGTTGAAGTACGGTTTGTCCGCCCATTCGAAAATGTTGGGATCACAAAGATGATTGTAGAGCCCGTTTCTGATGGTAAGGCACAGGTAACGTGGGGCATGAAAGGTAGCAGCAAGTATCCCCTGAATCTGATGAATCCGGTTATGGATAAGATACTGGGCAAGGACCTCGAGATAAGTCTGAACAATCTTAAAACGATATTGGAAAAATCAAACCTTTAAACTCAACCTATATGGTAACGCTCAATCCCTACCTCAATTTTAATGGAAATACCGAAGAAGCTTTTAATTTCTACAAGTCTGTGTTCGGGGGTGAATTTATTGTACTACAGCGTTTCAGGGAAACGCCGGAGGCCGGGCGTATACCGGCAGCCGATCTCGACAAGATCATGCACGTCGCCCTGCCCATAGGAAAGGGTAATATTTTGATGGCTACGGATACGGTGGCATCGATGGGTCAAAAGCCAGTCTCAGGTGACAACATCAGTTTATCCCTCAGTGTCGAGAGTGAAGATGAGGCCCGCAAGCTGTTCACTGCGCTTTCGGCGGACGGAAAAATCACGATGCCACTGGAGCAAATGTTCTGTGGCTACTTCGGCATGGTTACCGACAAATTCGGTATCCAATGGATGGTGAATTATGACCCGAATCACAAGTAACTGAACCAGGCGCCAGGCGCAATGGCGGACTGACATATAATGTCTCTGTATAGCGTCAACCCGGTTGCGTGTGCCCGGGGTGCATGTCCGCCCGCAGCAGCCGATCTGATCATTTCTATGAGAAAAGTTATCCTGTCCATTCAAATGTCTCCCGACGGTTTTATCGAAGGAACCCGGGGGGTAATGGATTGGATAGTGGGCAATGACGATGAGTCGTGGTCAGATCTTTTCAACGTGCTCGAATCCGCCGATACCTTTCTGACCGGTGGCCGAATGTATCCGGGGTATGAAGCTTATTAGTCCAGCGTCCTTCAAGATTCAATTTCGCTGCCGGATACCGTCGCGATGCGTGACAACGAGATCCGGTACGCACGCCTGGCGGTCAAAACGCAGCATATTGTTTTCTCGCGCACGCTCGGGGAAGTTCGATGGCGCAATACCTGGATCATCGGGGAGAATATCAAGGAGCAGGTTGAGCGCCTGAAATGCCAGCCTGGCAAAAATATGGTGCTCTGGGGTGGCGCGAGGATGGCTTCAACTTTTAGGGACCTGGAGCTCATTGACGAATACCGCATTGTAGTCAACCCGGTCATCCTTGGTAGCGGACTACCGCTGTTGCCCGAGCGACCCGAACGCCAAGCCCCTTAAGCTTGCGCAGGCACGGCGCTTTAAGTCTGATGCGATGGTCTTCTATTACCAGCCGGATATGATGACGTGACGTTTTTCCCGGGAGAATTATCATTTTCTAATTCTGTGTGAAGTATTTTTTTTTTCGTTGCCAGCGACAATTTTCTACAGAAGAACTGGGAAGGAGTCGCGGTTGCCGGGTGTGAACCAACACTTTTCCCTATGAAAGTGACACTTTTCCCTATGGAAGTAATGCTTTTACATAGGGGAGTAACCGTTTTTCCCTTAGGGAAATATCAGTTTTCCCTAGGGGAATTGACGCTTCTCCCTAGGGAACTCATTAGGATAATTCAAACCACCCCTGTATTTTAGGGAATGTAATCATCGCGGAATGCTCTGTTCCATGACTCTTCTCTCAGGCATAGAACATAAAAAGATCACGAAGTGGTGTTATATTTGAACGGGAAACAGGAGATACCTGTGAACGCTAAAACTTAAATTAACAATTTTAAAAACTGAACGCTATGGCAAAAACAGCGAAGAAGTCTGCAAAAAAAGCAGCAAAAAAGTCGGCGAAAAAGACCGCCAAGAAGTCCGCAAAAAAAGGAGCTAAAAAAGCAGCCAAGAAAGCACCGAAGAAAGCTGCCAAGAAAACCAAACGCAAACCTAATGCAGCCTTCATGGCTCCCCTTACACCCAGTGCTCCGCTGGCAGAAGTAGTTGGCAGCAAAGGCTTGCCCAGAACTCAGATCATCAAAAAAATCTGGGATTATATCAAGAAGAACAACCTTCAGGACAAGAAGAACAGAAGGATGATCAACGCCGACGCCAAGCTGAAAGTCGTTTTCGGTGGCAAAGAGCAGATCTCTATGTTTGAACTGGCCAAAGTTGTGAACAAGCACGTGAAATAAGCGCTTGCAGACATACCTTAATAAAAAAGCCCGGGTGATGCCCGGGCTTTTTGTTTCATCGCCGGGCAGGCCAATATTATTCTACCTTGAACCGGACGT
>DASPJC010000469.1:0-7355 GCA_035628815.1 Ohtaekwangia sp.
TATTGCGGTGGTCCCGAAGCCTCGGGATCTTCCCATTCCGAACAGAGCAGTTAAGCCCACCAGCGCTGATGGTACTGGGGTAACACCCGGGAGAGTAAGCCTGCCTGCCGGACAGGCAGGTCGTTAACTATCTTTTACTTGAAAAAGCCTCGTACAAAATACGAGGCCTTTTTTATGACCTTCCTTTAATCTTAAGGTGACTATTGCGGTGGTCCCGAAGCCTCGGGATCTTCCCATTCCGAACAGAGCAGTTAAGCCCACCAGCGCGATGGTACTGGGGTAACACCCGGGAGAGTAAGCCTGCCTGCCGGACAGGCAGGTCGTTGCCTATCTTTTACGTGAAAAAGCCTCGTACAAAACACGAGGCTTTTTTTATGCTCTTCACTTTAATCTTAAGGTGACTATTGCGTTGGCCCCGAAGCCTCGGGATCTTCCCATTCCGAACAGAGCAGTTATCCCGATAGCTATCGGGACCACCAGCGCTGATGGTACTGGGGTAACACCCGGGAGAGTAAGATTTTAAGCTATCACTAGCGGGACAGTGATGCCCGCACCTGAGTACCTTACTCCTTGCATCGGCCATCCGGCATATTTCACATCAGCCTAATCCGCCAATCTGTACTCCAGGCTCCATATAACCTTGTCCATCGATACCCGCCATCGCCGATCTGCACTTCTTTTTTATTTTTACCCACCAGCAAGCCCTTCCCGTAAAAATGGCACAAGAATTATTCGCTTATTAGCTAAGTATTTGGATCCCATATCTGTGATCACTTTATCTTATTACCATTCGCGTCACCGTGCTTCGGGGAATCTTTCCGTCGGAACCCTGCTATTTTTCCTCCTCATCCTTTCTCCCGCCTGGATATCGGCACAGACCGACACCACCAAAACCGGCATCGGCGAAAAGATCTCGCAGGAAGTGATCAGGAAAGTGACCCGCGACGACGAGGATACAATCACAAACATAAAAAGTGAACAGGCTTTCCTTCGTTACAACGGCAAGATCATACGCCATATCCGGATCAGGCACACGGGATTCGAAAGATCCATTTATGATTCGTCACGCACAATTAAAAACCGGATCACCAACCTGGCAAACTCTCTTCACGTCAACACGCGTGAAAGCGTTATCCGGGACAACCTTTTCTTTCATGAGAACAAACCCCTGAACCCTTATTTGCTGGCCGACAACGAACGGTACCTCCGCGACCTCGACTTTATCCTGGATTCTAAAATTATCGTCCGCCGCATCAAAGGCGTACGCGATTCGGTTGATATCGAAGTCGTTACCCGCGACGTTTTCAGCCTCGGCGTCACCGGGTCAGCCCGCAGCATCGATGCCGTCACGGTAGGGGCATACGACGCCAATCTTTTGGGCATGGGACAAAGACTCCAGGTTGATGCAGCCTTCGAGGTTGACCGGAGACCATTTACGGGTTTCGATATCGTGTACCGGAAATCCAGCATCGGTGGCACGCTGATCAACGGTTCAATAGGCTATACGCAAATCGATAACGGGCGCAGCATTGGTGAGGAAAATGAGTATGCTTATTTCATACGACTCGATCGTCCGTTGGTCTCGCCATATTCCAGGCTGGCAGGCGGATTGGAAATCAGCCGTAACTGGTCCGTGAATGTTTTCAAATCACCGGATTCCCTGTTCCGGTTATACCGCTATAATGTGCAGGACCTATGGACAGGATATAACCTCGGTGTTAAAGGTGTCGCTAAAAACAGGAATCGCCATTTTGTCGCCGCGCGATATTTCAGGCAACATTACTCCACACAACCCGCCAGGCCGGAGGACCAACTCAGGCCCATTTACAATGATCAGAAATTCCTGCTGGGTGAACTGACATTCTACAAGCAGAATTTTTATAAGACACGCTACCTCTACGGCTTCGGACGGACTGAAGACGTTCCCTATGGGCACAACATTGCATTCACGGCAGGGTGGACAGAGGAGTTTGGTGTCGAACGTACCTATGTCGGCGCCAGCGCAGTCAAAGGCGTGGTGAATAAACGCGGTGATTTTTATGAAGCCGAAACGGGCTTTGGTACTTTCTATAATAAGAAAAAGCCGGAAGACACCTTCCTCTATCTAAGCGCACTGTATTACAGCAAGCTCATGACCATCGAAGGATGGAAAGTGAGGCAACTCGTGCGCGTCGGATACGCGAAAGCATATGACAACCGGCTCCGCGAACTGCTGTCTTTATACAATCAGTTACAAGGATTCCGCCCTGATAGTCTCTACGGTCATCAGCGCATTTTTCTCCGTACGGAAACGACATTATTTACCGACTGGCGACTGGTTGGTTTTCGCTTCGCACCATTTCTTTCACTGGAAAATGCATGGCTTAAACCCAGAGATATACGAAGAGGATTTGGCGACTTCTACTGGGGTACAACGGGCGGTATCCGGATCCGGAATGAAAACCTGATCTTCGGGACGATTGAATTGCGGGCGCTCTATTTTCCCAATCCTCCGCTGGGTACAGACCCGGTGAGTTTTAAGGTCACCACCAATGTTCGCCTGAAGTACAGCGGAAGTTTCGTGCGGCCACCATCTCTTGTTCGTTATAATAACTGAGCACGTGCGCGGCGCACTAATAGCTGCCATGAAATTTACGGGCAAACCACTCCAGACTGATCATCAGCAGTAACAACCAGAATACCCATTTCAGGTTGAGCAGGTTGCGGTACGCTTCTTCCGTATGGATCGTGCTTTTAGCATCTTTTCTTAACAGGTCGTTTTGAAGATCATTGATTTCCGACACCGCATAAAAACGCCCGCCGGATGCCGAGGATAACTTGCGCAGCAAGTCAAAATCAGCGGTCAGATTTTGAAGTTCCATATCGGGTTCGACCACGGCAAACTCGCCGCGTACTTCTTCTGCTTTCCCCTGCAGGTCGGTACCCGCACGGTAGCGGTAGACGCCTTCTTTCAGGCCACCGATCTCATACCGCGTGTTTCCCGGGCTTGTAACATAAGCATAAGATGTTTTTGCGCCGCTCTCGTGCGTGAGATCAAGCTTGATCGTATTCCCATAAACCGGCTCGAATAGGTCGTTGTAGACCTGTGATTCAAAAATAACGGGCTCTGCGTTGGAAAACTCCTGCTTCACGGGATAGCTTCGGAACCTGCGCCTGTCATCCGACGTGCAGAGAAATTGTATCATCTTGCCGAAGATCTCATCAAAGGCAGCCGTACTTTCAGTGCGATCGAATTCATTAAGGCGCCAGCGCCACACGCCTTCGCCGAGCAGCATGGCTATTTTCCTGTTGTCATTGATATCAACGGCCAGCAAAGGTTTTTCTGTTGCCAGGCTTCCCACACGCTGGTATAACAAGGGCGTAACCGTGGTGGCAATTCGCATTCTTCCGAAATGCACGGCGATGGGGGGATATGCCGCAATGGTGGTGCTGGTTTCCGCCGACAGCGAAAAGTTAGGGAAAGCGCTATTGATCGCCGGCGTTACTTCGTCAAACTCACGCGGAAGCGTTTCAAATCTGACCGGTGCGTTCTGTCGTCCCAATAACTGAATATCCGATTGTTGCCCCAGGATAAAGAACATTGACGTTTTGCTTGCCATGAATTTTTGAAAAAGATCACGGGTTTTCCCACGCTTATCCGGTGCCTGGTGAAAAATGGCAAGGTCGACCTGGGCCGGCTGAAGACTGCCCGGTTGTTGTTCTTCAACGCCGGGCACATGCAGCAAAAATTCGTAGTTCGAATTTTTTTCGATTACCTCCCGTAAGGCTTTGATATCCGGATGCGGACTTGGTGCAACGAAAAGGATTTTCTTTTTGCCTTCGACCACCTCAACGTAAACAGTAGACCGGTTATTCCGCACGTTGGATTCACCCGCTATTACGTCGACCTGTACGTCTATCTTTTGTATGCCTTTCTCGCTGGCAAGCGGTTGAAAATCATAAATCAGGAGGTCGTTTTGCGAAAATGTTTTGGTTTGATGCTCAAGAACCTTTCCGCGATGGACCAGGGAAACACGGATCGGCTGGGGTGAAAGGTTCTTCACGGCGACCTCTACACGCAGTGGAAATTTATTTCCCTCATAGGCGATCTTGTTATAGGCGACGTTTTTTATACCCACATCCGTCCTTTGAAGTGTGTCACCTACACCGACAGCGTAAACCGGAAAATTATACGAAGCGTACAGGGGTGATACGCCACCATTGTAAATGCCGTCGGAAATAAGAACAACGCCATCGATTTTTTTACCTTCATAGCGCGCCGACACTTTTTTAAGCGCGTTACTGATGTCGGACGCGGGCGCGGAGTACACCGGGGAAGCGATAACATCGCCGTCAAGATCTGTCACCGCCACAGCGAACCCTTTTTCTTCCAGTGTCTTCAGGCTTGTGCCGATCCTTTGCTCTATACTTTTCAATGTAGCCGAGTCGGTTGCTTCCCCAATGCTGGCCGAGTTATCATACATCACCACAAGGTTCGGCTTTTCAAATACGTTGTTGATCTGGCGTACAATAGGACCCAACAAAAGGAACATCAGCAAAAACGACAGTACGAACCGGAGCACGAGCAGTATCCGGTTCCAGTTCCGGCCCCAGGGATTGTTGGTGGATCGGTAAAGCAATAAGCTCAGACCCGCAGCGAGCGCCAGGCAAACAAAAATGTACGCCGGTGATGATTCGAAAATGATTTGCTGTTGGGACATGCTGTTCAGGCTTATGGCTGTCAATACCCGTACTTCTCTTTCCAGAGACTGCGAAGATACTTTCTTAACTCGTCTTCCCTGGCATTATTGCCGGGCTCGTAAAACTTTGTTCCTTTGATCTCATCCGGCAAAAATTCCATGCTGGCGAAATTACCCTGAAAAGAATGGGCGTATTGGTAGCCTTTGCCATAATTCATGTCCTTCATCAATTTCGTCGGTGCGTTACGGATGCTTAAAGGAACAGGAAGATCACCGGTGTTTTGAACTGTTTGCAAAGCATGTTCAATGGCCATGTAGCTGGCATTGCTCTTTGGTGAACTCGCGAGATAGACAGCGCATTGCGCAAGGATAATCCGCGCCTCGGGATACCCGATCACATCCACGGCCTGAAAGGTATTCGTTGCCATGATAAGCGCCGTCGGATTGGCATTGCCGATGTCTTCAGACGCCAGGATAACCATCCTGCGGGCAATGAACTTGACATCTTCGCCACCTTCGATCATCCTGGCGAGATAGTAGATTGCCGCGTTCGGATCGCTTCCGCGAATGGATTTGATAAATGCGGAAATGATATCATAATGCTGTTCACCACTTTTATCATATCGTGCGATATGCTTTTGCGCCAGTTCGGTCACTAGCGCATCCGTTATTACAATATCGCCGCTCATGGATTCGGTGATAAGTTCGAGCAGGTTCAGCAGTTTCCTTCCATCGCCACCGGAAATATTAAGCAGCGCATGATGTTCACGGATCGCTATTTTTCTCTGTTTCAGATCTTCATCGCGCGACAGTGCCTGGTCAACCAGCTTCAGTAATTCCGGCTCACCAAGCGGCCTGAGTGCGTACACCTGGCTCCGTGATAACAAAGCTGAGTTTACCTCGAAGGAAGGATTTTCCGTTGTTGCGCCGATCAGGGTAATGGTTCCTTTCTCTACGGCGCCGAGCAAGGCATCCTGCTGACTTTTATTGAACCGGTGAATTTCATCGATGAATAATATTGAGCGCGGCGATAATTTCGCTTTTTCAATGATCTCGCGTACGTCTTTTACCCCGGCATTAACCGCACTCAACGTATGGAAAGGTTTTTTTACCTCGTTGGCGATAATGTTGGCGATGGTGGTTTTTCCAACGCCCGGCGGCCCCCAAAGGATCATGGAGGGTACATTGCCCGACTGGATGGCCTTCCGGATTACGCCGCCCGGTCCCGTAAGGTGTTCCTGTCCCACAAGCTCTTCAAGCTTTACAGGGCGCATGCGCTCGGCAAGTGGCGGACGGGAATTCAGCAACATTTGAAACTCTTATTGATCAGTAAGGTAAAAAAACGGGCCTGTTCCGCTTCAACCACCGGTAAAATGATAGCATTATTCCATCCCTTTTTTCTTCATCCTGGAAAATTCCCGGAACCGGCGCGCCACGGCAATACCGAATCCGGCCATGAGGACCAGTGTTCCGATCCAGACCACGTTGATAAAAGGCTTCTCCATGGCTTTAATTACCACCCAGTCTTTTTGACGTGTATTGATGCCAATGGTAAATTCCTTGGATTCGGGATGAATGTTCAGCAAGCTAAGCCGAAGTCCCAGATCGTTTATTTCTTCCGGCAGCCGGGCAACCATTTTATCCGAACGGATGAGAAAAACAGGCTCGGCAAAATAGTCGCCACGCTCACCCTGTACACGGATCCTTCCTTTTACGGCAATATCATCCTGTGAAAGTTGAATACCTTCAATTGTGGTGACGCGTTCAATGGACTCCAGCATGCACACATAGTCGTTGGCGAAGAACTTTTCGTTTTCGCTTACGCGGATTTCTTCCAGCTCACTCCATTCCTTTTCTTCGTCCGGATTCATAACGGAAGATACGTGCGTGTAGAGGTCTGCCGTAACCGTCCGGTAAATATCAGGCGAAGCCAGCAGTCCACCCATCTCCGGATTGATCTGCGCGCGCGGAAACAAGGTGTATTTTTTCTTGCCCTGACTCAATTCGATCTCATAGAAGACGTTCTCGCCTTTTACGGAGATGGTATCGTTGGCCTTGTAGCGGTGGTCACCAACAGTCATATCGCGACGGGCAATGACAATATCTTTATCCATCGTTTCACGGACGTCACCTTTTGCGATATAGCCGCCATGGTCACGCGGCTCCAGTCGTTCGCCGAGATAAAGCAAATTGTATCCCCACATCGTGCGCGGCTCGTTGATGAAGAGCAACAGGTTGTCACGGTTGAACTCTTCACCCGCTTCACGGTTGTACAAAAGACCCGTATTGTTGATGGAGACTATTTTCGAGTATCCGGCAGAAAACATAATACCGGCGAGCATCAGGCCAACACCGATGTGCGCGACGGCGCCGCCGGAAAGCCCGGGACTGGATTTGAGCAGTGAAAAAAGTATTTTCCCATTGGCAAGAACGGTGAAAATTCCGGAAAGCAACAGGAGACTGTATCGGAGGTTGTAGACAGCAAACACGTTGACCAGGATAACGGTCAGAAGCAATGCGCCGGCCAACGGCAGGAATAATTGCTGAAACAGGATTTTGCGGTCCATTTTTTTCCACCAGAAAAACTGGCCAATGGCCGACAATATCCCGACGGCGATCGCAAACCAGATCTGAAATTTCGAATAGAATGCAACCGCATCTGTAGGCGGCGCCAGG
>DASPJC010000470.1:0-9764 GCA_035628815.1 Ohtaekwangia sp.
GATCGTCGTCCATGTAAACAGCCGCGTGCTGTATAATTTTTACAGCGACCATGATACCGCCTTCGATCATATCAGTCCGGTTGTTTTTCTGATCCGTAGCCTGGTACGTTACGGCGGACAAAAAATGTTCCGGTGGCTGGACCTGGGAACGGCTGCCCAAGATAACCTTCCCAATTTCGGGTTGCTGGATTTCAAGCTTCGGCTGGGCGGTAAACCTGCTGAGAAACTTACCTTCCGAAAATCCCTTGCATAATGCAGCCTCTCGTTTCAGTCATTTGTCTCTGCTATAATCATGCGCGGTTTGTAACGGAAGCGATTCTGTCCGTACGCCAGCAATCGTACGCCGCAGTGGAGCTGATTGTCGTGGATGATGCAAGCACCGATAACAGCGTTGACAAAATACGACAGGCTATCGCCGGCCTGCCTGCGGTTAAATTGATAACTTTTAGGGAAAACGCCGGCATGTGTAAGGCCTTTAACGCAGGACTTGCACTGGCAAAAGGTGACTATATTATTGATCTGGCCGCCGATGATGTACTCCTTCCGGACCGGATACTTGCCGGGGTGCAGGCTTTTCAACGGGGCGGCGTAAACATGGGGATGAACTTCACTGATGCCGAAAACATTGACGAGGATGGCCACCATATCGCGTTCCATTCCGACCGTTTCCCACACAGCAGTATTCCACAGGGTGATGTATATCTTCCCCTGATAAATCGATATTTCATCAGTTCGCCGACAATGATGTTCAGCAGGATACTGATCGATCGGCTGGGTGGCTATGACGAAGACCTGGACTATGAAGACTTTGATTTATGGATCAGGGGTTCACGGGAGTTTGAATTCCGCTACACACCAACGGTATTGGTCAAGCGAAGGATCGTGAAAAACTCGATGGCGAGACGGCAGTTTACGCGACTGGACAGGCAACGGCATTCTACCTACGATGTTTGTTGCAAGATTATGAAGTTGAACCGTAACCGTGCAGAGCAACAGGCTCTCACACAACGGATATACTATGAGATTATTCAGTGCTTTAAGGTGCTGGACTGGCACCTGGCATATCGCTATGCGTTGCTATGGCAGAAGAACAGGGCGGTTCGCTATGAAAGGTGAGCGCTATTTCCGATTGTCATGCCCCGTCAGCATGCTGACATAATTCCCGTAACGGCTCTTTGCGATATGGCCCTGCTGCACGGCATCAAGCACGGCGCATTTCGGTTCATGGATATGAAGGCATCGCGCGCCGAATTTACATTCGAGACGGCGCTCCCGCATTTCGGGAAAATAGTCGGATAGCTCCTGTTCATTCATGTCAACCAGTCCCCACTCTTTTACACCCGGCGTATCGATTACAAAAGTGTCTTCGTTCAACCGGAACATCTCAGCGAAAGTGGTCGTGTGCGTTCCTTTTTGAGAGAATTCCGAAATGCCTGCCGTAGACTGGTTGATGGATGGCGAAACGTTGTTCAACAGGGTGGACTTGCCCACGCCCGAGTGGCCCGCAACCAGTGTTATTTTATGCTGAAGCGCGTCACGGAACAGGCTGACGTCGCCCGCCCGTGCGGAAAGGGTGAGACATCTTACGCCAATTCGTTCGTAGAGTTCTGTTAATCGTTCAACCTGCTCCTGATCATCAGCTGTAAAAAGATCTTTTTTGTTGAAAATGAGAATTTGCGGAATGCGAAATGCTTCGGCGCTGACCAGGAAGCGATCGATGAAACCGGTGGAAGTGCGGGGTAGGGCAAGCGTTGCGACAAGGATCGCCTGGTCGATGTTCGCGGCGAGGACCTGTGAATGCCCTGTTTTTTTTATGGACTGGCGGAGGATGTGGTTTTTTCGCGGCAGTATTTCGCGGATCGCACCTTCATCCTTTTCAAGATCGAACAGCACATGATCACCCACGGCTACCGGATTGGTTTCCCTGATCCCTTCGAGTCGTATTTTTCCCCGCACGCGGCAGGTATACAACCGGCCCTCGGCGAGTACCTCGTAAAATGAACCGGTCGAACGCAGGACGAGCCCTGTCATACAGTTTCTTTTTTGGTCAGCAGCGGGCGGCAAAATGTCAAAATCTTTTCTGTAGCGCCCAGGTTTTCCTCCACGTACTGCCGGGTGACTTCACAGGCCAGCAGAAAACTTTCGGGTGTGTTCACCATTTCATACTTCGCCTTGAAGTCCGGATAGTCGGCAACATCAAATGCGCCGCCGCGATTAATCAGGTCTACCGCTTCCCGGAACTTCCCGAAATTCCTGTTTCCGAAAAAGATCGGTACACCATAACATGCCGCCTCGAGTATATTGTGAAGTCCCTTGCCAAATGCGCCGCCGATGTAGGCGAATTCGCCATAACGATAAAGACGCGACAACAGTCCGATGTTGTCGATGATCAGCACCTGGCAGGCTTCCAGGTCTGTCGTTGAGGCGTTTGAGTATCGGACCGACTTCACCTGCAGCACGCGCTCCAGTTCGACCAGGAAAGATTCCGAGATCTCATGGGGTGCGATGATAAACTTCATCTTGTCTTCATTGATGAATGGGATCAGCACTTCAAGATCCTCCGGCCAGCAACTACCGACTACAAAAAGTTTTTGCCCGTGCTTGAACCGTTCAGCAACAGCAATATCCTGCTGGTGTTTGACGATCTGGTACACGCGATCAAAACGGGTGTCTCCCGAACGTGTAGCATTCCGTATCCCGATGCGCCTGAGCAGCGCAACGGATTCATCGTTCTGCAGAAAAAAATGTGAAAAATTATGGAGTATACGCCGGTAAAAACCGCCATAGGGTTGGAAGAAAAGCTGGGTTTTGCGGAAAATGGTGGAAATCGAAAGCACCGTCGCATTTCTTTTTCGCAGCTCGGTGCTATAGTGATACCAGAATTCATACTTGACAAAAATGGCCAGGAGGGGCCGCGTGAGCGTGACAAATTTTCGGGCATTCGCGGGGGTATCCCATGGCAGGTAGTAAACGTAGTCTGCGGTTGCGTATTGCTTGCGTACCTCGTAACCTGAGGGCGAAAAAAAAGTAAGCAATATTTTAATTGCCGGAAACTCATTTTTGATTGCTTCCATGACGGGCCGCCCTTGCTCGAATTCTCCCAGTGAAGCACAATGAACCCACACAACCTGTGCGGTATTGGACTGAAAGTCACTTGCGATCTGCGAAAGGAGGTTTTTTCTGCCGGTTACAAATGCGCGGGATTTAGGATGAAACAGTGCTGCCACGTAAAACCCAAACCTGACAATCCGGACGGCGAGATTATAAAGGAAGATCATTCGGTTGCAAAATACGAAGGTTAATGTAGCCGTACGATTTTATTTTACCGGGCCTTCAGGTGCATCGGTAAAATTTAAGTATTTTAGAAGGTTGAAAAAACACAATTATGAACCCCAATACGACAAAACGACAGCGTTTCAGCATCCTGTTATTGTTATTATGCATGTGTTTCCCGGCCTATGTGCAGGCGCAGGATGAAAGTGACCTGGTTGAATTTTTAAAGGCCGGTGAGGATGATGCATCCAAGCTGATTGGCGCCTACCTGAACCCTATGATTGAGGGAATGTCCTACGGGTTCAATGGTGGTTGGTTTCATACGGCCAAAGCACACAAGACGCTCGGGTTCGATATCGGTGTTTCGGTGAACGCTGTTTTTATTCCCTCTTCAAAAAATTATTTTGATCCCGCTTCGTTGGGACTCACGACCATAACCGGCTTTACTTCCGAGGCGCCCAATGGACTGGCGCCGACCATCGTCGGCCCTGATAACGAAACAAACTATACGGCGGCACTCGACCTTGACGGCGACGGAACACCCGATCAGACTTTTGACATCAACGGTCCGGAGGGACTCGATTTCAAGGACAAGTTCAAAGTAAGCGGCGTAGCTGTTCCGACCGCAACATTGGGGATTGGTATCTATAAAAACACCGATTTAAAAGTCCGGTGGATGCCTGAAGTAGAATCCGGTAACACAAAAGTGAAACTGTTTGGCCTTGGCGTTATGCACGATATCAAGCAGCACATTCCAGGACTGAAATTGCTGCCGTTCGATCTCTCGATGTTGGTTGCGTACACCAACATCAAAGGGCGCACCGGCGTGAGCGGTGTTTTTGAACCCGCAGCAGGAGATCAGCGCCCCCAGGTGCTTGATTATAACATGAACGCCTGGCTTATTCAGGCCCTGATTTCTAAAAAACTTTCCGTCATCACGTTTTATGGTGGCGTGGGCTATAATACCGTCAAGACCGACGCCGACCTGAAGGGTTCCTATCTCATTTATGAGGGTAACCAGGATGTGGTCTTCACCGATCCTGTGACGCTGGGCTTTAAGAATAAAAGCTTCCGGGCAACGGCAGGGATGCGGTTGAAACTTGCCGTTTTTTATCTCACGGCTGATTATACCATACAGGAGTACAGTACCCTCAGCATGGGGCTGGGTTTTAGCGTACGCTAAGAGCATTTAGCACGATAAAAAACCCACATCCTGGTGTGGGTTTTTTATTGGCCAAATACTTTCTGCTGGTATAAACTATGGGTATCGGGCTGCGCCATATTGCCGCATCGATAGCGGAATACAACCGGCATGGTTTTTTAGTCTTGTGTAAACACTGCCAGCGGAATGCGTATGCTTTTTCCAACCAGGCGGGCAGGGTTGACAGGTTATAAAGAATGCGGCGTGAAAAATCGGCAATCTGATTTCATAACGGCACCGGAGAAGATCCTAAAGGCACTGACGCACAGTAAATCCACGGGTAACGTACTGGCTATTTGCGCGGAACCTTTTGGCAAATCAATGTGCCTGACGGCCATCGAGGATATTCAGAACATTCCGGGCGAGCATACGCACGATAAACTGGTCATTCTGAAAAAATACGACCTCCAGGGTTCTTTTATTGATGAACACGAGCTTTGCCTGAGCGAGATCCGGAAAGTACGGCCGTTCAAAAGAAAATATGATAACAAGTTTTCCCTTTTTTATCATTCCGAGATCGAAACCGCGGGTGAGGACCAGGTGATCAGGATCCGTAAGCTGGAGCAATCTGTATCGTTTCACGAGCTGAGAATCATCCTGATAAAGATCATTAATTCCGGCTATCGCATCACCGTCAATCTTAAGGATGGGATGAACGCCGTGCGCGAATCGTGTTACGTCCGTGATTTCGTGGATGCGCACTACGATACCATGGTAGTCTCCTGTGGTATCCGCGACGAGGAGACCAAACAGATCCCCCTGAATTCGATCGGTTCCATCCTTTTTGAATCATTTTTCTACTACAAAGGTTTTGCTTCGAAAGTGTTCCGCGTTTTGAGACCAGCATAAGCGCATCGCCCCATACGGGCAGGCGGTATAAGATTTTATCACCCCTTGTCATGCCGGGTCACCTGTCTTACAAAATCATTACTTTCTTTATCGTTGCCTGGATGAGTTGCCCTGTTTTCGCGCAAAGCCGGGATAGTACAGCAGGCTATTACGTGTCCTATGATCGTCAGATTTCCGGGCGCTTTTACTTCTCGCGGAAATTCACATCGCTGCTGCTGCGCAACCGTGATAACGACTTCCTGTTGCGGTATAAGCCAAATACAACCCTTAACATGGGTGTTGGAGCCACTTATAAATGGGCTACCCTGAATCTCGCATACGGCTTCGGCTTTTTAAATCCGGATCACGGACGGGGAAAAACGCGATACCTGGATCTCCAGTTTCACAGCTATGGGCGGAAAGTTACCATTGACGTGCTCGGTCAGTTCTACCGCGGATTTTATCTCTCGCCTAAAGGGCAGGCAGCTTCCGCGAACGAATACTATCGTCGGCCTGACTTGCGGGTACGGGCTGCCGGGGCGTCGGTACAGTATATTTTCAATCACAGGCGTTTTTCATACAGGGCGTCATTCCTCCAGAATGAATGGCAGAAAAAATCCGCCGGTACCTTTCTGATAGGGGTAGAGTTATTTGCCGGTAATGTTGCCGCGGATAGTTCTCTTATTCCCACTGCCGTCAACGTTACGGATGTGGACATCCGGCGGGTACGTTTCATTGAGTTTGGCCCCAATGCCGGATACGCCTATACATTTGTGTATAAAGAGCATTTTTTTCTCACGGGGGCGGGGTCACTAAGCCTTGATGTCGGATTTAATACACTCGTGAACGACACAGGCAAAAGCAGGGCGACCGGCATAAATCCAAATACGTTGTTCCGTTTTTCGGGTGGCTACAACTCCGATGTGTGGGCGGTTAGCATGTTGTATACCAGTAGTGCCATGCGATTGGCTTCCCGAAATCTCGAGACAGGAACGTTGCTTCGAACCGGAAATGTAAGACTGATCTTTACGTACCGCTTCAGGCCCGGCAAAAAAGTAAGGGAATACCTTAAAGTAATTGACGAGGCCGATCCGGTCAATCGTTAGGCCGCAGGTCATTTTATTAACCTGGACAAAACGACTATATTGAAACCTTCATTATCATGCGATGAACAAAAATCAGGCAGTGTCCGGAAAGGACCGTTTTGTGGATCTCAGTCATACGATCGAAAACGGGCTGGTTACTTACAAGGGGTTGCCGGCACCGATCATTTGCGATTACCTCAGCCGGGAAGATTCGAAAAAGTTTTATGATGAGGGTACGCAGTTCCAGATTGGAAAAATCGAAATGGTGAGTAATACAGGAACCTATCTTGATTGTCCTTTTCACCGCTTTGCCCATGGCAAGGATCTGTCTGAAATCACGCTTGACAGTTTTACTGATCTCCCCGCCATCGTCATTCACGTTCCATTTGCCGAATCACTATCCGTCACCGTTGAACACCTGAGGAACCGTGATATGAAGGGTCGCGCCGTACTGATCCATACGGGATGGGGCGACGCGTTCTGGAATACCGATGCATACTACGAGAATCATCCTTTTGTAACCGCCGAGGCAGCGGCGTACATGCGTGACCAGGCAGTGAAGCTGGTGGGCATTGACAGTCATAATATCGATGATACCCGCACGCGGATCCGGCCGGTACACACCACGTTACTCGGCGCCGACATCCTTATTGTTGAACATTTGTGCAACCTGGGCATACTGCCTGAGCGTGATTTTACCTTCAGCGCGATACCACCGAAATTTAAAGGTGTAGGAACCTTTCCCGTCAGGGCGATGGCGAAGATTGCGTAAGATCAAGTATCTTTTTCGCCCTTTTCTTCGAACATTTTATTCATGGTAGCAGCGGACCAACTGTCGGGCACGAGCTTGCTGAGTCCTACCTGCAGTTCGTTTTTAAATCCGACGATTTCGTGCTTCTTGCCTTTCAACAGCGCGCGGTAGCCGGCTTCGGCCACGGTTTCAGGATCCGTCAGCTCGGTGTCCTGGTAAGCGACCGTGTTTTCAGCATTTGCTTTCCGGAAAAAATCTGTATCGCTGGCTCCCGGACTGAGGATGGTGAGCGTAACCGCCGTATCCCGGATCTCATACTGCACCGCCTCGGAGAAGAACAATATGAATGATTTCGTGGCGCCATACACCGCCATACGTGGAGACGGCATGAACCCGGCCACCGATGCAACCTGAAGGATTTTTCCGCTGTTCCGCAAGAGCATCTCGCCGAGAAATAGTTTTGTAAGATGTGCTACCGTCACCACATTGGTTACGATCATTGCCTGTTCCTTCTCCCAGTTTGTTTCCACGAATAATCCGTTCTCGCCAAATCCTGCGTTGTTGACAAGAACACTGATGGTGATCCCTTCTTCACGGATCTCGTCGTACAGTTCGCGCGCCGCATCGAGCGTAGACAAGTCTTTCGGAATCACGACCACAATGGCTTCCGGACATAGGTTTTTGACGTCCGACTCCACCGAAAAGACATCGGTCGCTTCAATGTCAACCAAAACGAGGTTATATCCTTCGCGCGCGAAGATCATAGCAAAAGCTTTCCCGAAACCGCTGGCCGCGCCGGTAATTAATACGTACTGGTTTATCGTATCCATAAAAATCTCTCCCGTCTTGTTAAAGCCATCGGAAATTAAATAACTGTCGCCGTCCGCTGATGTACGCCTTCGCGCAGTTCTTCCAACAGTTTTTTGTTAAAGGCTTCAAGGTCTTTCGGCGAGCGGCTTGTAATAAGACCATTATCGACAACCACTTCCTCATCGACCCACATCGCTCCCGCGTTAATGAGATCAGCCTTGATGGATGGGTAGGACGTCATCTTCTTGCCTTCGACAATGCCCGCATTGATAAGGGTTTGCGGCCCGTGGCAAATGGATGCTACCGGTTTGCCCGCCGCATAAAACCGCCGTACGAATTCGACGGCCTTTGCGTTCATGCGCAGTTTGTCCGGATTAAGTACGCCGCCCGGGAGGAGAAGCCCATCGTAGTCGTCGGGATTCGCATCATCAAGTTGTCTATCAACCCGCACCCGGATACCCCAGTCGCCTTCATCCCAGGCCTTGACTTCCTCCGACTGCGGCGATATTACTTCGACAGTAACACCAGCCTTTTCCATTGCTTCACGTGGACTCACCAGTTCGGATTGTTCGAATCCATGTTCTGTTAGAATGGCCACTTTCAGGTCACTTAAATTTGGCATAAGAATGTATTTTCAATGACTATATAAATCCTTATACCTGATGGCGGCTGGCGTGTGACGCGGAAAAAATCAGGACGTGAGGAACCGGCAGGTCATATTGCACTAATGGTACTAAGCGGGCTGAGCGGCGGCATCACTTTTGTGTTAGCCGGCTGGCGACTTACTTCCACGTTTCCGGGAAAGTGTAAACCGGAAACAGATCGAATCGAACGAGCATGAGTGACCCGAATATCCGGTACAGAACAATCCTGCTTGTTGAAGGTGACGACCGGGAACGGTTTTTATTTGCTGACGCAATCCGCAAAATCGATGACACGATCAAATATTACCTCATGGAACACGCCCATGAAACATTTCAAGTGCTGGAATGCGCGGCGGTTATCCCTGAAGTAATTTTCCTTCACGTCAATGTGAACATGCAAAATGGATTTAAATTTTTGTCTATGCTTAAACAGTCGGCCACACTCCAACATATTCCTGTCGTCGTGCTGACGACGTCATCAGCGGCTGATCAACTCCATAAAGGATACCAGTTGGGTGCCATGGCCGTCATTGTCAAGCCGGCCAGGTTCGAAGCATTTTGGCTGGAAATAAAAAGGATATTGTCCTGCGATCTGACGATGGGTTCATCGCCATTAAAACCCGGGATTGCCGCCGTTACCGGCCTTTGAAATCAGGCTTCCGTTTCTCGATAAACGCTTTCATGCCTTCCTTCTGATCTTCCGAAGCAAATGTCAGGTAGAAGTTTTTCCGTTCAAACATTAAGCCTTCATCGAGGTGCGTTTCAAAGGAGCGATTCACGGCTTCCTTGGCCAGCTGGACGGCGAGCGGTGAAAGCTGTGCAATTTCCCGCGCCAGCACAACGGCCTCGCGAAGGTACATCTCGACAGGCACTACCTTGTTAACCAGTTTATAAGCAAGTGCTTCCGGTGCGGTAAGCATGCGGCCGGTAAGAACCATTTCCATCGCTTTCACTTTACCAACGGCGCGGGTAAGCCTTTGTGTTCCGCCAGCGCCCGGCATGACACCGATCCTGATCTCGGGTTGGCCAAACTTCGCGGTCTCGGAAGCGATGATCATATCGCACATCATGGCCAGTTCACAACCGCCCCCGAGTGCAAATCCGGAGACGGCCGCGATCAGTGGTTTTTTCGTTCTTCGGATCTGATCCCACGTGCTGAACTGGTCGATCGC
>DASPJC010000471.1:0-7571 GCA_035628815.1 Ohtaekwangia sp.
TTGCGTTTGGTGGAGCCATCAACCTGTTGAAACGCGCCAAAAATGACATCAAATTTCTCCTTCGGTATCCCTATACCATTATCTGTAACAGAGAATGCAATTACTTTATCAGCTGATTGCAGCGTACGTGAAGCAAAAGAAACCGATTTATCCGCATGATGTATGTTAAGGGTGACCCCCCCACCGCGCTCAGTGAACTTGAACGCGTTTGCGAGAAAGTTCTTCAGGATCTGCTCCAGCATCTGCCTGTCAGATTCAATGGATGACGCCATCATGCTTTCGGATGCCTGAATATCGAACGCTATCGATTTGCTGATTGCGGTTTCGGCAAAAGCGCTTTGTATGTTTTTGACAACATCTTCAATTAAAAATTCCTCAACATCAACTTCCATTTTGCCAGCTTCAATCTTGGACAGATCGAGTATCTGATTAATCAGATTAAGCAGGTCGTTACCGGAATGATAGATTGTGTTTACATACTGGACTTCCTTCTGGTTCAGCGATTTCGTTTTGTTCTCCATGAGAACCTGCGTGAGAATCAGGATACTGTTCAAAGGTGTGCGCAGCTCGTGTGACATGTTCGCCAAAAACTCGCTTTTGTATTTGCTAACGATCTCAAGCTCACTTACTTTTTCCTCAATCTCCATTTTGGCAGATTCGAGCGCCTCCTTTTGTTCCTCGAGCAAGCCGGCTTTTTCAGCCAATTCCTCGTTTGTTTGCTGAAGTTCCTCCTGCTGTGCCTTCAACTCCTCTTCAGACCTCTCAAGTAGTTGCGTTTTATCCTGCAATTCTTCATTGAATTGTCTCAGTTCTTCTTGTTGGCTTTCCAGTTCCTCCGCTTGTCTTTGCGTTTCCTCAAGAAGCAATTTTAAACGCTCCCTCGCCTGCGCCGCATGGACTGCAATTCCAATGTTATTACCGACAACCTTCAGCAATTCCATGTCAACGGATGAAAAATCCTTTGCAGCGCCCACTTCAAGAATTCCGGTGACTTCCCCTTCATACTCGATCGGATACAGTAGCACATTCCGTGGTGGCGCTTCTCCCAGGGCGGAGTTGATTTTGATATAGTCACCAGGAACATCGTTGAAAAGAATGGGTTTTCCTGTTAAGGCCGCTTGTCCGGCAAGCCCCTCCCCGATATTAATCAACTGTCTTTTATTTGCTGAATCGAAAGCATAGCTTCCTGAAAGTACAAGGTGGCCGTTATTGCGGACGTAAAGGGCGCCGATCTGGCCTTTCAAATATTCCGTGAGCGCTGTGATTACTTCATTCGACAATTCAGTCAATTCCTTGTCGCCCCGCATACAGTCGTTCAACACATTATTACCCGTCAGCAACCACGTCCTGACTTCATTTTCCTGTGCAAGCTTTTTGAGGTTATTCCGCATGTTGTTTAACGCGATACCCAACACATCAGATTTGCTTCTCACCGGCAAATCGACGCTGTAGTCACCTCTTCCCACGATGTCGGCTGCCTGCGCATATTTTTTCGTGGAAGCGATCATCTTATTAAAAGCGCCAGCCAGCGCGCCGATTTCATCCGTAGACGATACATTAATTTCAATATCTACCTCCCCGTTCGTGATCTTCTCGGCTGCATCCTTTATCGTAGACAACGTTGAAACAATTTGCCTGATGGTCACGCTGATCAGGATAATGATCAAAATGATCACGCCGACGGCAATGCCAACGCTGATATAAACAGTTCTATTGATTGAAGCCAGCTCTGCTTGGGCAATCTCTTTTACCCGGCCAAGAGAAAAATCCTCAATTTGCTTTACGACGTCAATGGTATTGGTGGAGTGTGCCCACCAATCTTCCTTGTTCAATCGCGTCAGGTAATCGGGATCATAAAAAACAGAATCAATCGATTGGGTTGCACGAGCGATGCCTTCTCCTCTGAATTTAATGTTTGCAACGGCAACAACGTCTGGAGAGGCTGTATTTAAAAACCGCTCATAATTCCTGTCCGCCGCACCTTTAAGCAGGGCGAAGGTTCCATAATCGCCTTTTTTGAATTTTTTAAGCGGGATCGACGACGCCAGTATGCTCCGGAGTTGTGCAAAATACTCTTTGGAATGTAAGAGATAGACATGACTTTCAAGATGATTTTTGATGACCGGGTTTCGCGAAGTTCTCAGTGTTTTTCCCATTTCCGATAATAAAAGCAACTTATACCGGTTGAGGTTGTTGGCGTAATTTTGCGAGGCTTCCCGATAACTCGATAAACTGTCAAGGAATGACAGAATGGGTGAATCTTTTTTATGCCTGGCAAATATTTTCTGCACTTCTGCACTGGCATTATTGGTGAACTTACGCTGGTTCACCATCGCGTCGTGATCGATGCGAGATTGCGACGCCAGGTAGGCCAACACAAGCCCTCGCTCGATCTGGCATTCGTGCAGGAGTTTTGACATCTGCTCGATCTCTCCGAATTCATCATACACCTGCAACATGATATCTTTCCGTTCCAACTCGCTCTCAACGGCAGTGAAGACGAAATAGAAAAGCGCGAGCATCGGGACCGTCGAGATAAGTAATAATTTATTCCGGATACTCAGGTTCTTGAGAAAGTTCATACTTCAAGGAATTTGGAATCAAAACAAGGGATGAAGATACGGCCGGCTGGCGAAAAAGCAATAACTAATCCGGCATCACAGTACAAAATGAGCTGGCATGAAATTTTACGGCGGCAAGATCTCAATTTTGATTCCTACAAATTTCAAATGCAATAAAGAACCGCGCACGGCGGCATATCATACTGACACCGGCTGGCAAAGAAGGATCAGGCAGGACTGGAAAAAACCGCTTGCATAACCGTGGGCCCGGGGAAGAAAATGAAACGGACTAAAACTGACAAGAAAAGTTCAATCTTATGGATACAGCAAGTACTTCTTCCGCATCTCCTTGTACTGGCTTAGCCCCGGTTCCCAGCTGGCGCGGATCTCCTTTTCAGACTTACCTTCGATGATCTGCTGGCGGAAATCGGCCGTGCCGATCAGTCTTTCGATCACGCCCATTTCGCGGCTGAGACTCGAATCAAAAAATTTTTCCTTATGCGGATATGCATTGTACAGCTCGATCATCCATTGAATGTTGATCTGGCGACGGCGGCGGAGCTCCGATACATCATAGTTACGCAGATCAAGGCCATAACACACCTGGTTCATGTGAAGCGGTGTTTCGGCCATACCCTTTATACTCACCGGTGTATACGAGAATTCATAAATACCCTTTAGTTCCGGACTGCCCAAAACGGTGAACGGAAAATACGTACCGCGACCGTGGTTCAGATAGGTCCCTTCAAACAAACACGTAGACGGATACAGCATTATACTCTGCTGTGTATTCAGGTTGGGTGACGGTGGAACCGGAAGTGTATACGGCATATCATGATGATAGTTTGCCACCGGTATAACGGTCAGGGGACATTTCACTTTATTCGTCAACCATCCTTCGCCGTTAGCCATCTGCGCGAACTCACCAACGGTGAGGCCATGCGAAGCCGGAATGGGAAACATGCCGATGCCGGATTTGAACTGCATATCCAGTATCGGTCCGTCCACCAGGTAGCCATTGGGGTTGGGCCGGTCCAGGATAATCAACGGCTTGTTGCTTTCCTGGCACGCTTCCATGATGCGGCTCAGCGCGTTGATGTTGGTATAGAACCGGCAGCCTACATCCTGGAGGTCATAGATCATGACGTCCACATCCGCGAGATCTTCTTTCGAAGGCTTGTTCTTTTTTCCATAAAGCGATATGACCGGAATGCCCGTATCGGGATCAGTTTCATCAGCGACGTGTACCCCAGCGCTGGCGTTACCCCGGAAGCCGTGCTCGGGACCAAACACCTTTGCGATGGTGACGCCGAGTTTTTGCAGGCTGTCCACCAGGTGGGTTTTGCCGATAATGGTGGTCTGGTTAGCCATGATCGCCACGCGTTTTCCTTTTAACAATGGCAGGTATTTGTCCAGCTGTTCAGCGCCCGTCATCAGCGGTTTTTCCGACTGGTCTATGGGTTCAGATGAACGCCTCCAGTCAATGCATGAAGCAACTATAAAAAAGGTGGCGATAACGGCCGCTATACGCGCCGGTCGCAGGCCGGATTCAAAGAAGCTATCTCGTTTCATAGTTGTAAAATAGCCATTTATCCGCGAATTGATGGAGTTTTCCGCAAGAATACCCATTTCACAACAAAGCTTCTCCCTGAAAACCGTGAGGCAATGCCCTGCATTCCGTGCCGAATACAATGCCGGCCCGCGGATACACTGCTTGAAACAACTTACTTATCGAGGCACGCTGGTCAGCGTGAACGAACGAAATACCGTTCCAAGATTATGCAGCGGACACTTGATACATCGGCGAACAGCGCGCCAATATTCCAAAAAACCAACATGCATGCTTCAATGGATTATAACCGTTTCAGTTTCCTGAATGCATCATTATCCGCGCGCCTGATACTGATCGCAACCCCTCCGCTGGACGCCAGCTGCTGCTTCAGTTTACTTTTGGATGTTACAAGAAATTCCCGCACCTGGTAATTTTGTGGATCCTTGAGATAATTTGCACCCGGACCATCACTATACACCCTGGCGACATACCTGCCTTCGGGAAGAAAGTCAAAGCTCACCTCCGCCACACGCGGATGCTCATCTGTTATACCGCCAACAAACCATTCATTCTTTCCTTTAGCTTTTCTTGCCATCGTGATGAAATCACCCGGCTCGGCCTCCAACACGTGCGTTTCGTCCCAGTCTACCGCCACATCCTTGATAAACTGGAAGGCGTCCGGGAAACGCTCATAATTCTCCGGCAGGTCGGCGGCCATCTGCAAAGGGCTGTACATGGTGACATAGTAGGCAAGCTGTTTGACCAACGTGGTGTTTACACGTTGCGTACTGCCGGTGCCATAGTAGGAAAGATCGGTCTGAAATATTCCCGGCGTGTAATCCATCGGTCCCCCGACGAGCCGCGTGAACGGAAGGATGGTACCGTGTTCCGGCGCCAGTCCTGCCATCGCTTCGAACTCTGTTCCTCGTGCCGATTCCTGCGCGATCCAGTTTGGATACGTGCGGTGGAGCCCGGTCGGACGTACGGCCTCGTGGCTGTTAACCATGATTTTATAATCCGCTGCGCGACGTGCAACGTGGATGTAATGGTTTACCATCCACTGGCTGTCGTGATGCTCGCCGCGGGGAATAATTTGTCCCACGTAACCGGTCTTCACTGCGTTGTAGCCATGATCATTCATAAAGCTGAACGCCCTGTCAAGCCGCCGCTCGTAGTTGGTGGCCGATGCTGATGTTTCATGGTGCATGATGATCTTGACCCCTTTTGACAAGGCGTATTGCTGAAGAACGTTCACATCGAAATCAGGATATGGCGTAACGAAATCAAATACTTCTTCCTTCCAGTTACCAATCCAGTCTTCCCATCCGACATTCCATCCTTCGACAAGCACGGCATCAAAACCATGGGTCGCGGCAAAATCGATACGCTTCTTTACGTTCTCCGTCGTGGCACCATGCTTTCCATTAGGTGTGAGCTTGCTGAAATCCTGCTCCAGCTTTACGTTGTTCTCGGTCCCGTAGGCCCAGGTGCTTTTACCTGCAACGAAGTATTCCCACCATATTCCAATATATTTTATCGGTTTGATCCAGGACACATCATCGTACCGGCAGGGTTCATTAAGGTTCAGGATCATACGGGATGTGAGGATACTCCCTGCCTTATCGCTTACCAGAATTGTTCTCCACGGTGTTTGAAAGTCGGTTTGCACATACCCCTTGTTGCCGACGCCATCGGGCGTGAGATGAACACTCAGCTTCAATGAAGCAGCGTCGACGTTGAGGTGCATGGCAGGGTAATTAATCAATGCAGCTTCATGGATGTTGATGTATAATCCATCGGCGCTTTTCATCATTGAAGGTGTCTGCACGGAGGGATTCGGAATAGGTTGCTGCGCGGTTATGGGAACAGTCGCCTGCTGTTGAAGGCCGGGGATCTCGGAAATGAACGATGTGGTATACGGATATTCATTCGTGTCGTAGTCACCCGGAATCCAGAAAATTTTGTGATCACCGTTAAGAATAAATTCTGTGCGCTCCTCGCGTATGATAAAATAGTGCAGCGTGGGTTGCTTCGGAAATTCATACCTGAACCCCAGACCATCATTAAAGAGCCGGAACCGGATCACCATCTGCCGTCCTTGTTCGGCCTTTTGGGTGAGGACTACCGACAACTCGTTGAAATTGTTCCGGATTGTTTTTTCCTCGCCCCACACCGGCGTCCATGTTGTATCGACTGCTTTACGCATCGCGCCCGCCATTGTGAATCCGGTCAGCAACGACGGCTTATCTTTCAACTCCAGACCCAGCATGCTCGTGCGTATGACAACCTTGCCCTTATAGGATAGCCCATAAGCTGGCATTCCTTCGGCATTCAGGCTGAAATTCAATACCAGGTTTTTGTCGGGTGACATCAGCACTTCCTGACCCGACGCACTTTGCCGCGACGTGATGAAGATTAACGTCAGAAAAAACGCACTTAAAAAAATAAATTTGTTAGTGATCATGAATGATATCTCAAATTGGTGACAACACAGCTATATACTGTGTAATGTAGGTTATACTTATTTTAACTGGAAGAATTTTAATGCTGGTTGTAGATGATTACATATTCATACGCATCCAGCGAAATGTTACTCCCGAGATCGACAGTCTCATGACTGATTGCATTTGTCCATTCAGCGTTCGCCACAGTGGCCGGCAATACAAAATCTCTCATCTCATTGCGCAGGTTTACCAATACTACCACGCGTTCGTCACCTGACTTCCGCTCAAATGCCAGGACGTCCGGGGTGTGGAACGTTTCAAGCGTTCCGGTTTTAACGGCAGCACTGCTTTTCCGGAAGGCAATCAGCTTTTGATATTCCACAAGCACATCGGGGTTAAGACTCCAGTCGATTTTTGTGGAACTGTTCTGGAAGAAAGGAAGCTTTGAATTGAACCCGACCTCCTGTCCGTTGTAGATCAAGGGAACGCCTCCCAGATAGGCAGCCACGACAAAAGCAGCACGCGCCCCATCCTGACCGTTGAAGATGTTGCCTGGTGTGTCATCCCATGCATTGTCGTCATGATTTGAGATCCAGCGAAGAATATGTTTGCCGGCGGGAAGGGACGAATAATCTGTCGCATTGGCCGAAACGACGTTGTTGACTGAAGCACCGTTGGTATAAACTTCTTTGAGCTTACCGTAGAAATTCCAGCCGAAAATGAGATCAAATCCGGCGTCAAAAAGCTCTTTCTTCCCGGCTTCTGCAAACATGACGAGATCGCGGCCAGGAATACTGCGCAGGGTATCTACAGCCTGCTTCCAGAATTCTGTCGGAACGCCTTCAGCGTAATCGCATCGAAATCCATCTATGTTCGCCTCCAGCACCCAGTACTTCATCGCCCTGATCATCTCCTTTCGCATGGCCGATGAGCCGAAGTTCAGGTCAGCCACGTCGTTCCACCCCATACCTTGCGGGCTGATAATATTGCCGTTCGCATCCGTTGTGTACCACG
>DASPJC010000472.1:0-3030 GCA_035628815.1 Ohtaekwangia sp.
AGACAAAGACTTACTTGAAGAGGACGTCATTCATAAGAGCAAGGAGCTGGCAAACTATACGATGTTGCTCGTTAAGAAGCGCGAATTGCTTTCCGAGATCCAGGACGAGTTGAAAGGTGTAAAGGAGTCGTTGCGGAGCGATGCTGCACGTCAGAAACTGCGCGAGCTGTTGAAAAAAATAAGCGCGAACCTGGCCGATGAGGAGCACCTCCAGGTATTCGAGGCGAACTTCGAACGGGTGCACCACGAATTTTTCACCGGTTTAAAAACCACTTTTCCAGACCTGACGCAGAAAGAGCTACGGTTATGTGCGTTTGTCCGGATGAACCTCACCAACAAGGAAATCGCGTCCATTCTGAATATTTCCGTTCGGGGCGTCGAGACCGCGCGGTACAGGCTAAGGAAACGGTTAAGCCTGAACCACGAGGAAGACATGGCAGGTTTCCTGGAGAAACTATCGTCATCTGTCGGTGAACCGGTGCATCTGGACGAGGAGGAAATCCCGGACAAAGTCTGACACCCTTAAAATTCACAAACCGACCAATGGTTTAAAGGTGCCATGGCGTATCGTATGGCGTAATTTTTTAACCCCCGGAAAAAATCCAATTAATTGTTATTCAATCGTTTGCTGGCGGTGACGTAGTACTGGTGTAGTAGTTTTCTGACCGGTAGTACTTTTACCGTAGCGACTTTTTTGACGTGCCTTCCCCGGGCACCTACTTTTAAGCTCCGAAAACGTTTCCGAACGTCATTTCGAAAGCGTTTCGGCCGTAAAAAATTAACCCAAACTAAAAGCCTAACTATGAAAGAATGTTTACTGTTCGAAAGAAAGTGGGTTTCTGCTTTTTTTATTCTGTTCCTGGCTTTTTCGTCTGGCCCACTCCTGGCCCAGACGAAAAAGATCTCGGGTACCGTGAAGGATGAGTCGACGGGCGAGACATTGCCTGGCGTCAGTGTCGTGTTGAAAGGAACGACTACCGGTTCAATCACCGACATGAATGGTGCTTATAGCCTGGAGGTACCGGAAGGTGAAAGCACGGTCGTGTTTTCTTTTGTCGGCTATGCGCAGGCCGAAGTGGTGGTTACCAACCAGACGACTGTAGATGTAGCGCTTAAAACGGACGTCCTCACTTTCGATGAAGTAGTGATCGTCGGCTATGGTGTGCAGAAAAAGAGTGTGGTCACGGGCGCGATTGCCAAAGTTGATGCTTCTGACCTGAGGAGTTCCAAAGATCTGCGGATCGAACAGGCGCTCCAGGGACGGACTGCCGGGGTGATCATCATGAACAATTCAGGGCAGCCCGGTGATAACCTGACGATCCGCATCCGCGGTACGGGCACGACAGGTGATCCCGATCCGCTTTTCATCGTTGACGGACTTCCATTGGAAAAGGAAGGAATGGATTTCATCAATCCTTCCGACATTGAGTCCATCGAAGTTCTGAAAGATGCTTCCGCGGCAGCGATCTACGGTGCACGCGGTGCCAACGGTGTTGTGCTGGTGACGACCAAGAAGGGTAAAAGGGGGGAAAAGCTTTCCATTACCTATGATGGATATTATGGTGTGCAGAATCCGTGGCGCAAGCTCGACCTGCTGAATACGGAACAGTATGTCGATATTATCAATGAAGCGTCCGTTAACGACGGATCGCTGCCGCGCTTCACGCAGTCGGACATCAATTCTTTTGTGTGGGATACCGACTGGCAAAAGGAGATGCTGTACCGGAATGCTCCGAAATCCAGCCACTCCGTTGCATTGAGTGGCGGCAGTGAAAATGCCACGTACTCTTCGTCCCTGAACTACTTTTCGCAGGACGGGATTGTCGCCAAAGGCAAATCGGAATTCGAGCGGATCACCTACAGGCTCAATACCTCTTTCAGGTTCGGAAAAGTGACAGTGGGCAGTAACCTGAACTTTGTGAACATCAAGACGCGGGGCATTGAAGGCAACAGCCAGTTTGGTACGGGCATCGCGCAGGCCCTCAGCATGCCGCCGATCGTTCCGGTGAAATATGACAATGGCGACTGGGCTGTTCCGAACGATTTTGGTATCGGCTTGCAGGAGATCACGAATCCCATTGCGCTGCTCAGTTACCTCAACCGCAAGTCAACGACGAACAAAGTGCTCGGCAATATTTATGGCGAGTATGAGATCATCAAGGGTCTTAAGTTCAGGACAAACTTCAGTACGGAAGTATCTTTCGTAAAGATGGACGAGTACTTCCCGGCATACAATCTTGATCCCAATCACCTGCGTATTGCCAATGGTGTGAACAAGGACTGGCACCAATACATGCGCTGGAATCTTGACAATACCTTGCAGTACGAGAAATCATTTGACCGCCACAACTTTACGTTGCTGGCAGGATTTACACATTTTAAGGAGTGGGATGAGAATTTGCAGGCTGCGAAGGATAGTTTGGTGTTTGATGACTTCCGATACGCATATTTGGATAACTCAAGCCAGGTTAAAGGAACTTCCGGCAATAGATTAACGCAACACAATTTGCAGTCTTTTTTCTCACGTCTGAATTACAACTTTGACGAAAAATACTTGTTTGAAGCGGTGCTGCGGGTTGATGGATCGACACGATTCGGATCCAACTATCGCTATGGGTATTTTCCTGCGTTTTCCGCGGGCTGGGTGATGTCAAGGGAAAGTTTCTTTCCGCAAAACCAGATCATAGATTTTGCCAAACTGCGTGCGAGCTGGGGACAGAATGGTAACGAGAACATCGGCAATTTCAGGTACACTTCCGTAATGGACCGCAACCTGAATTATTTCTTCGGCACGGGAGAAATTCTGTATAATGGCATTAAACCATCCTACTATGAAAACAAAAACATAAAATGGGAGGCATCCGAACAACTCGACATCGGTATAGACCTGGCGTTATTAGACAGCCGTATCACGTTGGCTGTGGATTACTACGACAAGCGTACGAAAGACTGGCTTTTTGCCGATGCACCCTATCCGTTAATAATTGGAAACAACAGGCCGACCATCAACGGTGGTGAGGTAAAGAACTC
>DASPJC010000473.1:0-5867 GCA_035628815.1 Ohtaekwangia sp.
GAATGGACCACCGACTTCCGTATGGGGCGCAAAACGTGCCGAGGCCGGACACCCGGCACCTTTCAATCTGCAGTACATCGGCATTGGCAACGAAGATAGAATAACGCCCGAATTCAAAGAACGCTTCAAACTGATTTACGAAGCTGTTAAGGCAAAGCATCCTGAGATAACAATCATCGGAACGTCCGGGCCATTTCCCGATGGTGAGGATTTTACAGAAGGATGGGATTATGCAACTACCCTGAACCTACCGGTCGTTGATGAACATTACTACAAAGAACCCGCCTGGATGATGGCGAACCTCGCACGCTATGATTCCTATGATCGAAACAAGTCCAAAGTGTATCTCGGTGAGTACGCTTCCTGGGGAAACAAACTTCAGAATGCCATTGCAGAAGCGGCTTACATGATTTCACTTGAGCGCAATGGTGACGTGGTCAGCATGGCATCCTATGCTCCGTTGTTGGCAAAGCGAGATCACATACAGTGGAAAACCAATATGATTTTTTTTGATAATACCCGCCTTTGCCTTACGCCGAATTACCATGTCCAGAAACTATTCTCAACAAATCACGGTGACAGATATTTCAGCAACATTATTTTCAGGGATGACAACGATTCGACCTTGGCTGCGTCCTGCGTTCAGGAGACGAAGACAGGCAACATTATCCTGAAACTCGTTAATGCTGGCCGTGAATCCAGCATGATGAAGATAAATTTATCAACTTTCAAAGGAATTAATCCGCTGGCGGAACTCACTACGCTCACGGGCAAACCCGATGGCGAAAACACGTTGGAGGATCCCAATGCCATCGTCCCTGTGATGACAAGCATAAAAGTGAGTAAGGTATTTCAATATTCAACACCACCCATGTCTTTGTCAGTGATCCGGATAAAGACAAGGTGACCGAGATAAAAAAAGGTTTGTAGTCATTATACCCATAGCATGATAAAACGCATTTTTTTCATTTTGTTTTCAATTGCGATCGCCCCGTTTTGTTGGTCACAGGAACGGACTCCCTGGCGATTGTGGTATGATCATGAGTCGGGGGCGACGTGGGAAAATGCGCTGCCCATCGGCAACGGTAGGCTGGGCGCGATGGTGTACGGCAACGTTGCGCGGGAGGTCATCCAGTTGAATGAACACACGGTCTGGAGCGGAAGTCCGAACCGGAATGATAATCCCGATGCGCTTGCTGCATTACCACGGTTGCGGCAGCTGATCTGGGAAGGCAAACGAAAGGAAGCCCAGGATCTGGCCAACAAAGTGATCATTTCCAGGAAATCGCACGGGCAGATGTTTCAGCCTGTTGGAAATCTCGAGCTGATCTTTGGGAATGATCATCAGCACACCTCATACTACCGGGAGCTGGACATCGAAAGAGCAGTCGCCACAACATCCTATAGCGCAGGTGACGTTACATTCACGCGCGAAACGTTTGCATCAATGACCGCGCCTGTTATCGTCATGCGCATCAGGGCAAGCAAGCCGGGTGCGCTCTCGTTCACGGCAACTTTATCCACGCCGCAACCCCGCTCGCAACTCAGGGTGGCTTCGCACGATCTTATTCTTAGTGGCGTTACGTCAGATCACGAAGGTGTTGATGGCAAAATTAAATTTTCATGTATCGCCCGCGTGAAACAGGAGGGCGGTCAACTCCAGGCGACAGACACCGCCATCGTGGTGAGCAATGCCGATGCGGTTATGCTTTATGTTTCAATGGGGACAAACTTTAACCGGTATGATGATATCGAAGGGGATGAAAACGGGAGGGCAACAGCCAACCTCGCGAAAGTGTCTGACAAACCTTTCGACATACTTCTGAAAGAACATGTCTTTGCATACCAACAGTATTTCAACCGCGTCAGGCTGGATCTGGGAACGACAAACGCCATGAACCTTCCGACTGATATTCGTTTGAAAAATTTCAGTTCAACCTCCGACCCGCAGTTTGCCGCGCTTTATTTTCAATATGGACGCTATCTCCTGATTTCATCTTCACAACCCGGTGGCCAGCCCGCAAATCTCCAGGGAATCTGGAACAACAAGATGCGGCCACCGTGGGACAGCAAGTACACGATCAATATTAACGCGGAGATGAACTACTGGCCGGCAGAAAAGACGAATCTCACCGAACTTCACGAACCATTCCTCGCCCTGGTGAAGGAGTTGTCCGAGACGGGACAGGAAACAGCGCGTACGATGTATGGTGCCCGGGGCTGGACGGCACATCACAATACGGATATCTGGCGCGCAACGGGCGCGGTAGACGGCGCCTTCTGGGGCACCTGGAGCGCCGGCGGAGGATGGACCAGCCTGCATCTGTGGGAGCATTACCTGTATAACGGCGATAAGGCGTATCTCGCGTCCGTGTATCCCGCGCTGAAGGGCGCCGCGATGTTCTATATTGACTTCCTCGTCGCACACCCAACGCGTCATTACCTCGTGGTGAATCCTGATATGTCACCCGAAAACGCGCCTGCAGCGCACCAGGGTTCGTCCATCGATGCGGGAACCACCATGACGAACCAGATCGTGTTCGACGTTTTCAGTGCGACCATCCGTGCAGCAGAAACTTTACACAAAGACGATGCCTTTGCAGACACCTTGCGAGACCTTCGCAAGCGCCTTGCGCCCATGCACATCGGACAACATGGCCAGCTCCAGGAATGGCTCGATGATGTCGATGATCCGAACGACCACCATCGCCATATCTCGCACCTGTACGGCTTATATCCTTCCAGCCAGATCTCACCATATCGTACGCCGAAGCTGTTTGCCGCAGCAAAAACGACACTCCTTCACCGGGGCGACATTTCGACGGGCTGGAGCATGGGCTGGAAAGTAAACTGGTGGGCACGATTGCACGACGGGAATCATGCCTATAAACTTATCCAGAATCAGCTTACACCGGTAGGGCTAAACGCCGGGGGTGGTGGAACCTACAACAACCTCTTTGATGCGCACCCGCCCTTCCAGATCGATGGCAACTTCGGTTGTACTGCCGGTATCGCAGAGATGCTGGTACAAACGAACGAAGATGCAATCCACCTGCTGCCGGCGTTGCCCGACGCGTGGCCCTCGGGAACCGTGGCCGGCCTTCGCACAAAAGGCGGCTTTGAAATTGTCGACATGCAATGGACTGATGGAAAGATCACGAAGGTTATCATCAAATCGCTGTTGGGTGGTAACCTGCGCCTGAGGGTCCCCAACGCGCTGCGCTCAACCGCCCGGGTAAAATTAAAGCTTGCTTCAGGCAAGAACCAGAATATTTTCTATGCAATGGAGAATGTTCTTGCACCGGTCATATCCCCCCAGGCGACGCTATCCGACCCTCAGGTAAAAGAAACGGTATGCTATGACATGGAAACGGTGCAGGGCGGGACATACACGCTGGTCACACTATAAAAAAAAGTAAATATTAAAACACGATTCAATATGATGAAGCTGAAGATTGTTGTTGTAATTATAGTTGTTTGTTTCAATTCATTTATCGCCGTGAAGGCGCAGACCACTGAAATCGTCAATCCCATCCTGAAAGGTTTTTATCCTGATCCCAGCGTGCTCAAAGTAGGAACGGATTACTACCTCATCAATTCAACCTTTGCATACTTCCCCGGCATCCCGGTCTTTCATAGCAAAGATCTGAAAAACTGGAAACAGATCGGTAATGTGATCAGCAGGCCTTCGCAGATGAATTTCATGGGGCACCGGATGACCCGTGGCCTGTTTGCTCCCGCGATTGATTACAACAAGGGTACGTACTACGTAACCTGTACACTCATTGATAAAGGCGGAAATTTTGTTGTCACCGCGAAGGACCCGGCGGGCCCATGGAGTGACCCTGTATTTATTCCACAGGTACGGGGTATCGACCCGTCGCTTTATTTTGACGACAATGGCAAAGCGTATATTTTATACAACAGCGATGCTCCGGATAATAAACCGTTGTATTCCGGACATCGCACCATCCGCATGTATGAATTTGATCCAATCAACGGAAAGGTTGTGGGCGAGGAGAAAATCCTGGTGAATGGCGGTGTTGATATCAGTAAAAAACCTGTGTGGATTGAGGGGCCGCATATCCTGAAACGGGATGGATGGTATTACCTGTACGCCGCGGAAGGCGGTACGTCGGTAAACCATTCAGAAGTTGTTCTGCGAAGCAAATCGCTTTGGGGCCCATATGTTCCATACAAAAATAATCCGATCCTGACGCAGCGGGACTTGCCGGCAGACCGGAAACATCCGATCACTTCGGCTGGTCACGCGCAACTGGTTGAGGGACCGGACGGAAAAACATACGCTATTTTTCTGGCTGTTCGTCCATACCGGGATAATTATTGCAACACCGGAAGAGAAACCTTCATCACACCGGTGGAGTGGAAGAATGGATGGCCGGTGGCGAACCCCGGCAACAGCGAAATACAGTACAAATATGCCGTAGACTATAAGGAAGTAAAATTGAGCAATGCGCGGCCACAAAGCGGGAACTTTGGTTACACGATTACTTTTGAAAAGGAGCTGGATCCTGCACTGCTTTTTTTACGAACCTGTGATAGCGCCTCCTTCAGGTTGTCTGAAAAGGATGGCCTTACGCTAAACCTTAAGCCTGAAACCTGTATGGAGCTGGGTAATCCCTCGTTCATCGGGAAGCGCCAGCAACATCTCAATTGCAACACGGAGACCGAAGTTGAATTCACCGCGCGTACAGCTGATGAAAAAGCGGGCCTCGTAATTTTTCAGGACGAAAAACATTTCTATTACCTGTGCAAGTCGATAGACCAGGGTACTCACGTGGTACAGCTTTTCAAAAGTAGTGACGAAGGTGGCGCCATGGAATTGCTTACGCAGGTACCTGTGCCCTCGGAAAAAGTGATGTTGGGCATCGATGCAGCCGGTGAGCAGTATCGGTTCCGTTACGCCCTTACACCAGAGAACTGGATTGTTCTGAAAGAAAACGTGGATGGTACTTTCCTGAGTACAGAAGTCGCCGGTGGATTCATCGGGTGTGTCTTTGGTATGTATGCGACGTCGTCAGGACAACCAACGTCGAACAGTGCATCGTTCAAATACCTGCGGTACAGCGGCAATGATCCGGTATACAAATAGCAATAACGATCATGTTAACCAGATACCCATGACCAGCCGGATATTGATACGGACGCAGACAAGACGTTTCCTCCAAAGGATTTTTGCACTGCTTGTGTTATTTTTTTCCGCCGGTGTTACCAGCGTGTTCGCGCAGCAGGCTGTAGCACATAATCCGGTGATCTTTGCGGATGTACCCGATATGGCAATTGTGCGCGTAGGGGGCACGTATTACATGAGCAGTACCACCATGCATATGTCTCCCGGCGTACCCATCATGAAATCGAATGACCTCGTGAACTGGAAACTCGTGTCCTATGCCTATGATACACTGGCCAGTGTCGATGCGCTCAACCTGGACAACGGAGAAAGTACCTACGGCCGTGGCTCATGGGCGAGTTCCATACGGTACCATCACGGCGTGTACTATGTCAGTACCTTCGCGCAGACAACGGGCAAGACCCACATCTTTACCACGCGGGACATCGAGAAAGGGCCCTGGAAAACTGTTTCATTTGCGCCGTCCTACCACGACCATACATTATGGTTCGATGATGACGGCCGTGTGTACCTCATCTATGGCGCAGGGAAGCTGAAGTTGGTGGAGCTCACTGCGGATGCATCTTCGGTGAAGCCCGGAACCCCGGAGCAGGTCATCATTGAGAATGCCAGTGCGCCGGCGGGCACCGACATCATGCTGCAGGCGGAAGGATCGCAACTGTTTAAGGTAAATGGCAGGTACTACCTGTTCAACATTGTGTGGCCGCGCGGCGGT
>DASPJC010000474.1:0-4265 GCA_035628815.1 Ohtaekwangia sp.
ACTGAGACGGTCACGCAATTCAATGGCAAAAACACAACGGAGACCGTAACCATCAAAGGCATTCTGCCGGAAGGCGGAACTATTCCTTTCCAGGTAAGTCAGAATGCCGCGGGCCGTTATGGTGTATGGAACTCCCTCGAGATCCGGTCCTACACCTCCCTGAGCACCGTATTCGACCAGGAACCACCGAGCGTTCCAATGGCGTTGGAAGCAACGGATACCACGGATGTAACCGTAGACCTCGCCTGGACTGCTTCGACCGATAACTCCGGCATCGCCGGTTATGAAGTTTTCCAGGGATCGTCGCTGGTTGCAACAGTAGACACGATCATAGCACACATCACCGGCCTCCAGCCGTCCACGCTTTATACCTTTAGTGTCCGGGCGTACGACATCAAAGGGAACAGGTCGCCGTTCAGCACGTCCATCCAGGTGATGACGAAAGTATCATCCACAACAGCAATCAACTTCTATCCTACTCTTGCCCCGGTATTCGACATGACCAACCCGGGACATTGGAGCAATAACCCGAACGGCAGCGGAAGCATACCCTCTGGCTTTACCGGCAACAATCAACACTTTGTGCTTACGCGGAATGCAACACTCGAGAATACGCTGACAATTACAGGTTCGAATTCAAAACTGATCGTAAACGATAATATCCAGCTGGTAGTTAATGATGCCCTGACCGCACCGGTTGATCTCGGTAACAATGCTTCGATTGTTATCAACACACCAACAGCGCCCGAACTGGCAACGCTCTCACCAACCTCTACAGTTACGTTTAACGGCACAAGTAATACCATTCCGGGGGCGAACTATGGAAATCTCGCGCTGGAAGGCGTTAGCTCGATAAAGAATTTTCAAACCGGTACCTACTCGATCAACGGCAACCTGCAGATCGGAAACGATGTTACCCTCAACGGTGCTTCAGGCAATGGTACCGTCATCAATCTTGCGGGCGACCTCATCTTCCAGGGCACCGCTACCATGGGCAGCGAAAACGAACGGATCGGTGTCAACTTCATATCGAGAGGATCGCAAGACCTTATTGCCGAACAAACCGATGTCGAATTTTTCCAACTTCGTGTATCTGATACGACAGAAGTAAACGTCGTAAGTTCTGCCCCGCGTACGATCACATTGGGCAGCGCGACGCAGGGTGCGGGACTTGTGCTTGATTCCGGCGCCGTATTCAACCTCGGCCACCACATCCTTCAGCTTGAAGGCGTCGGTGCCATCAACCAGGATAACAATGGTACTGGCCGTCTGGAAGTCTCAAAAGGCACGATCCGCATCAATTCATCCAACCAGGTATCAAACCTGTATTTCGTCGCCGGTTCGGATACGGTCAATGCCTTCCATGTCAACAGCGCATCGGGCCAGATCAACATCCGGTCAAAAATGAATATCGTCGAAGTGCTCGATATCAATAACGGCGCCGTAAACTCGAACGGTAACATCGTGTTACTTTCTGACGCCAACGGATCAGCCTGGATCGGCCCCATCAGAAACACCGGCGCGGTCAATGGCAACATTGAATTTCAACGGTACTTCGATGCAAAAGGAAAAGTTTACCGGTATGTCAGCACGCCGCTTCACAATTCGACCGTAGCTAACTGGATACAATACCTCCAGGTCACCGGCCCCTTTACCGGAAGCTCGAATGCCAATGGCAGCGCGTCGTTATTCTTTTACGACGATGAATCGGGCTGGATTCCCTTCCCTGAAAATACCAGTACGGAGTCCTTCACCCTGGGCCGCGGATATTCACTGTATATGTTTGGCGGTGCGGCAGCAAGAAAACTGCGTATCAACGGGCCGATCCAGCAGGGCGATTTTACATATCAGAATCTGAGTCCTGGTGTTCCCGAGGCAGGTGAAGGCGAAGGACTGGCGTCCAGCGGATACGGCTGGAACCTTGTAGGCAACCCTTATGCTGCTCCTGTGCAGTGGGGAAATAGCGGATGGCAATCATCCGGTATTGATGATGTGGTTTACATCCCTTCCAACCAGATCGTTAACAACGCAAACGTCCTTACTTTTAAAAAATGGAACGGCGAAGTAGGTGATGACGATTTCAAGGGTATCATCGCGCAGGGTCAATCGTTCTGGATCAAGGCCAATGACGAAGCACCCTCCCTGGTGGTAACCGAGGATGCCAAATACGACACAGCCCGCGTCGTCCTTCAACGCAAAGCGCCGGCAAAGCGCTACCTCACTCTCGCGCTAAGCAATGGAACACAAACCGACAAGGCGTTCATTCACTTCAGGGAAGGCTCAACAGAAGGCATCGACACAAAAGACGCACATGCGCTTTCAAACACATTCTTCAATGTGAGTACACTCAGCGGCAATACAAAACTTTCTATCAATACACTACCCCTGGAGTTTTGTGAGAAAAATCTGCTGCTTGATATCAAGACCAGTAAGACAGGCCAGTATAACCTGAAGTTCACAAACCTTAACACGTTCGATTTCCCTGTGAACGTCAAACTGGTGGATCGCTTCGCGGATGCCGAAGTTCAACTGGCGGAAGGATCAGATTATTCGTTTGCCGTGACGAATGATCCATTGTCCGCCGGCAGTACACGTTTCGAACTGGTGTTCAGCAAGCCGTCTATCGATGCCAGCGTTTCTTTCAGCGCCGCGGCAACCGCCGTGTGTGAGGAAAACGAAAGCGCCGAGGTCATGCTGAAGGGCACACAATCCGGCGCCCGCTACGCCATCATGAGCGGTAGCAGTATCGTGAAGGAACTCACCGGTAGTGGCAGCGACATGATCGTCACCCTTGACAAACACGCGCTCCAACCGGGTATCAACACGCTGACGCTGAATGCCGCATTCCCGGGATGCGATATCACAAACCTGTCGGCAACGACGGTGATCAACTACGTGGCGAAGCCGGTCATCTCAGCAACCTCACATGTGCTTACATCCAGCAGTGCTACCGACAACCAGTGGTATCTCGAGGGCAATGCCATCCCCGGCGCAACGGGAACGACGTTCATGCCGGAGGTTTCAGGCGAGTACACGGTGGGTGTTTCCGGTGGAAGCTGTGAGATCAGCAGTGACCCCGTATTGTTCGCGGTGACGGCTGCGGAAGAAGCCATCAATGAAACATTCACGTTATTTCCGAACCCCGTAAAGTCACGGTTCACGATCAGGCTACACGCTATCGCGGCAGGTGAAAGTATCGATGTTCGCTTTTACAATTCCCTTGGACAATTGATGGACAAGCAGAAGCACATCTACCGAAAAGAGGGTGTCGAATTAAACGGTGCACAGCTGAAAGCCGGTGTCTACACGATCGTGGTAGAGACAACCCGCCAGAAATTTGAAAGGCGAATGCTGAAGGAATAGCACAGATATCTTCATAGAGACGGCTTGCCTGTTAAGAAGGCAGGCCGTTTTTTTTATCACCGCATCGGCAGGCGCAGTAGTCCCCCGCGACAAGGGATTCTTGTTTGCATTTTCAATGCGACGGAGTAATTATCCTATACGATAATCAGTTTTTCAGATTTAAAAAAAACGTGGATCACCCGCGTAACGTGAGCGATTTTTCTGCGGAAAGCAGGGCGGGAAACCGCTGCAAAATTTTCCATTTTCGGGAATTTTCTTACAGGGAAAATGCCAAAAAATAATCCTCGTACCTCCTTGTGTTTTATCGGGAACAATGCATTACTTTTAATGGGTTTTTAGAAAACCATCTCAAATTTTTGATTTTCAGTTATATAGTTAGCGGCGATGTTCGAATTTGAGGTTTTCCTGAAAAACCAGTGGTTTTAATCTAATCGTTCTTTTAATGTTATTATGAAAAAAACTTACATGCCAATTTTGGCTGTAGCTGCCCTCTTGTCTATCAGTTACAACCTTGTGAAGGCTCAGGCATTGCCTGAATTTCAACCCTTCACCTACACGCACATTTACAACTGGAATACGGCCCCTTACCAGTCGTTCCAGTACAACATCCCAAGCGGCGGACAGGCCAGTCCGATGCGGTTCCGGTTAATGGCGCCCAACGGTTTTGACCGTTTTGCCAACGACAACCGGAAATATCCCATCATTATCTTCCTGCACGGAAGCGGCGAGGCGGGTGTTTATGATAATGCACCCAACAACGGCGTCAACGAGCAGGACAACGAGAAACAACTTGTGCACGGCGGCCAGACACACATGAATGCCGTGTTAAGCAACAAGTTTCCAGGCTTCCTGCTATACCCGCAGATCCGCCGCCCCAACCCTACCCAGGGTATCGGCCCGGC
>DASPJC010000475.1:0-2764 GCA_035628815.1 Ohtaekwangia sp.
CCGCAGTACGGCGACCTCATCGCGCTTTTCACGGGCGTAAATATGAACAGAGCTGGCAACACCCATGCAGCCCAGCACCAGAGCCACAAACGCGAGAAGGGAAAAGAAGCGATAAATCGAGCTGAAGCCGCGGCCCAGCCCCTCTTTGCGGCGTTCAACCGTTTCGTACGAGAATCCCTGCCTGCGAATGAGCGGCCTGACATCCTCCACGATTTGATGAACCCTCTCTTCCGAATCAACCTTGTAATAATGTTTATAATTCACGCGGCTGCCGAACTGAACCAGTCGCGTGGAATCGAGGTCATTCATGGAAATGTAGACCGACGGAGTAAAGGTAGACATCAGACCACCGCCGCCCGCAATACGGGTGACCACACCGGCGACCTTGAACACCATGTTACCAAGTCGGATGGAGTCATCAGAACTTACCTCGTACTGGCTTGCAAGCGTTTCGTCAAGCATGGCATAGCCACCCTGCTTCATCCTTTCATATGCATCCGCGGGCAGTGTTTCAATCTTTCCGTAGAAAGGGAAATCGCCCTGCATGGCGACGAGCCGGATAAGCCGTGACTTCTGGTTATGGAGAAACAGAACCATGGAAGCCATGTCGATCTCCGATGCATGCGGAAGATTAAGAGAGTCGAAGGCCGCCGACAGCTCATGATTGTAAGGTTTCTCACCGTTGACGACCAGGTCAGCACCCAGTAGTTCTCGCGCATTATTATCGATATCGTTTTGCAAAGAATAATTCAGCGAATCCAGCGCCACTACCGCTGCGATCCCTGTTATAAGAGAGGCGACAAACAGAAAGAGACGGGAAAAATTATGTCGCGCATCACGCCACGCCATACGCCACACCCATCGATCGGTTAAGATCGATTTTGATTTGCGTTTGAGCTTAATAATGTATTCAAGCATTTCGAGTGACGATTCCGGGTGACTACTTGTTAAGATGGGGTCGCGACACCGCCATGGGCTGAATGATTTCCTCGGCGAGCTTTCCGCCGCGCATTTTCAAGATGCGCTGGGTTCGTTGTGCAAGTTCCAGGTTGTGGGTCACCAGGACAAGGGTTGTATTCTGCTCTTTGTTCATCCCGAACAACAGCTCCCTGATATGATCGGCGTTCTCCTCGTCAAGGTTCCCGGTAGGCTCATCCGCAAACAAGATTTTGGGATCTGTTATAAAGGCGCGCGCCATAGCCACCCGCTGCTGTTCGCCGCCGGAAAGTTGCGTGGGGTAGTGATGCATACGGTCAGCGAGCCCTACCCTTTCAAGCAAATCCTTCGCTTTGTGAATGACATTTTTTTCGCCGCGCAGTTCAAGGGGAACCATTACATTTTCCAGGGCCGTCAGTGTAGACAACAATTGAAAATTCTGGAACACGAAGCCCACGTACTGGTTCCTGATATAGGCGCGGTCGTCCTCGCTCATGACGTTAAGCTTGAAACCCATCAGGGAGATCGTTCCGGAGGATGGCGTATCCAGCCCGGCGCACAGTCCTAACAGGGTGGTTTTTCCGCTGCCCGACGGGCCGATAATGGAGATAGAATTCCCCTGGTCCACAGAAAAACTAATATGATCAAGCACTACCAGGTCCTTGTCTGCCGACCGGTAAATTTTTGTTAAATTTTCTGCCTGAAGTACAACCTGTGACATGGTTTTTGCTTTGATGCTGGAAATTGAAGCCGTAATAAGCGAAAATTGTTCAGTTTACGTTAAAAGTTAAACGGATTTATTTACATGGTCGTTAGAACTGTCCTGATTATTGCAATAACCCTGCTCATGCAGGCGTCCGCTGATCCGAAAGTGATCCTATTCTTTGGTGATAGTCTCACGGCCGGCTATGGCCTCTCACCTGAGCAGGCTTTTCCCGCTTTAGTCGAAAAAAAATGTGTCTCCAATCGAACACCCTGCAAAGCAATCAATGCCGGACTAAGCGGCGAGACATCCGCAGGAGGATTATCGAGAATTGATTGGGTATTGCGCCAACCCATAGATGTGTTCGTACTGGAGCTTGGAGCAAACGATGGTCTCCGCGGACTACCCCTGGATCAGACAAGAAAAAATTTGCAAGCCATCATAGACAAGGTGAAAGTAAAATACCCGCAGGTGAAAATTGTCATCGCCGGAATGATGGTGCCGCCCAACCTTGGGCCAGATTATACAACGAACTTTAAGAAAATCTTCCCGGAGCTTGCCCGGAAAAACAACGCCACTCTCATACCTTTTCTTCTTCAGGACGTTGCCGGATACGAAAAGCTCAATCTTGGTGATGGTATTCACCCGAATCCTGAGGGTCACAGGATCGTTGCTAATACTGTTTACCAGGTACTGAGTCCACTTCTTTAGGGAAGGAATATTCCTTTATCACCGTGAATCCTTGCGGCCGTTTTTCCGTTTGATAACGGATTGGCCGAAAAGGTTACTTTTGCGCCCTATGAAGACCGAGCGATTGTTGTTGTACGTGCTGGCGGCCGCCATGTTCACGCACATCATGGATTTTATGATCATCATGCCGCTGGGTCCTCAGCTCATGCGGCTGTTTGACATCTCAGCCAAGGATTTTAGCCTGCTCGTTGCCTCCTACACGGTCACGGCGGGTGTGTCAGGCTTTTTCGCAGCATTCTTCATCGATCGCTACGACCGCAAGAAAAGCCTCCTCTTGATGTATACAGGATTCGCACTTGGGACACTCGCCTGTGCGATATCACCGAACTTTTATTTTCTGCTCATCGCACGATCGCTCAGCGGCGTATTTGGCGG
>DASPJC010000476.1:0-7509 GCA_035628815.1 Ohtaekwangia sp.
GAGAATTTGCTCTTTCTCGATGCCCGGTATCCTGGTTGCGGGGTCCCAGCTGTACGCAGAATCTACTTCGATATATGCAGCCCAGTGTAGTCCCAAACGCGTCGTCGAATCGTATTGCATATCGAGATAAACTTTTTTCGCGGGCGAGAAAATGAGCTTCGCGCCCTTTTCAGCGGCCATCTGCGCGTACTTCTCGGATGACCAGTGCTGCACAATAACATTTCCGTCGATATTGGCCTGGGCGATTTCTTCCCACCCGATCATTTTTTTATCCAGCGCGCTTATGATCCCCGTAAACCGGTTTACAAATTCAATGTAGTCTGCTTTTTTCGTCGCGGCGGCTTCATCACCCCCCACATGGAGATAAGGGCCCGGCGTCAGTGAAGCGATTTCGCGCCAGACATCTTCAATGAATTTGAAGGTAATTTCCTTTTCAATTCTCAAGGTACTGAAACCCACTTCGATGCCGGTGTACACTTTTCCCTTTTCAGGTCGCTTACCGAGATCCTGCGCCGGCGCCGGGCTTTGATGCCCTTCGATATTAATGCGTGTGCCGCCATCCAGTTCCGTGTAGGAAGCCAGCGCAGCGTGAATGTGCCCCGGCATGTCGATCTCGGGAACGATGGTGATAAAACGCTCCTGTGCATACCGGACGATATCCTTGTACTGGTCCTGCGTATAATACCCCCCTTTGCCGCCGCCTACCTGTGTCGCACCGCCGTGGATGGTAAGGTTTGGCCATGATTTGATTTCAATGCGCCAACCCTGATCATCACTGAGGTGGAGATGCAGGGTATTCATCTTATAGTAACTGATGAGGTCGATATACCGCTTGACATCGTCCACGCCAAAGAAATGTCGCGCGACATCGAGCATTGCACCGCGCCATGCGTATTCCGGCAGGTCGCGGATGGTACCCGCGGCAACTTCCCAGGGACCATCCTGCTTCGTCGTGCTTGCAATTTTTTCAGGCAGGATCTGGAGGAGTGTTTGTACGCCATAAAATAAACCCGCGGCTTTACTGGCGCTGATGATAATCTTGTCGGTTGATACTGACAGTTCATAACCTTCCGCACCCAGCGCAGGGTCAGCGCCGGTCAGCGTGAGTTGGATGTCGCCCGATTTAGCGCCCTCCTGCTCAACGGCGAGATCAAATCCTGTGGCGGGTCTCAGTTTGCCGGCAAGGTATTGTCCCACCGCCGCGACATCATCACTGTTATCGACGATGATTGTAGCGCCTTCAGTCAGAAAGAATGCATCTCCTGTGCGGGATGCTGAAACCGGTTTGGGGATGAGATTATCGAAGGCAGCGATGGCTTCCTGCGACGCCGGTTTGGAATTGTTGCAGGAAACGAGAGAGCATAAGCATACCAGAATCGAAAGAACATTACAGGTTGAATGGATGACTGCGCGCATGGTGATGATTTAAGAAATCGAAAATAGATAATTTCCGATTCCGATTATCGCCGCTGTTCAAATTCTGTTGCAGGAGTTCGACGCACACAGACACATGGCCGCATCGTTGTAAAACACACGTGCACACACAGTATAAATTGTAAGAGAATTTTTGTTTCGACGGATCATTCAAGCCGGCAATTGAGTTATCCTGAAACCCACCAGGCTTGTAACGTTGCTACCGCTTTGAAATATCTTCTCCGCTGCGGCCCATTTTACCGTCGCCAACACCTTCATCTTCGTCGTCGTCTGTATCGCTGGCTGCGGTTGACGGGCTTTTGTCTTCAGGGCCGGAGATTTCGGCCTGCGTGAGATCTCCTGCAGACGAAATGTTTTCTGAAGCAGGATGTCCGGCTTTGTCGGTTTTTTTCTTCCCGGTTTTCATATCTTGACGTTTATGTGATCACCCAAATATTTGTGCCATAGCTTTTACATGCATTTGAAGGTTGACATCTGCATCGCTGGTTTATCGTAATTAAAATATTTAGTTTTATAACCTCCTCATCCCGATTAATAGCGTATCTTTGCACCATCATCTGGTACTTCCCTTTTCCGTCTGTTCACTCATCTCGGTTAGAAACCGCCAGAACACTTTACAATTTTATTTTACGATGAACATTTATGTTGGAAATCTTAGCCGCCAGGCGGGTGAGATTGCATTGAGAGCGCTTTTCGCGCCCTTTGGAGAAATTAAATCTTTAAAAGTCATTAAAGACAATGAAACCGGTGAGAACCGGGGTTTTGCATTTGTTGAGATGAACGACGAATCCGGCAAAGCAGCCATCAATGCTCTGGATTCAAGTGAATTCGAAAACAGAAGGTTGAAAGTTAACGAGGCGAGGCCGAAGAACACTTCAGGCAGCCGCTATAACAGCTTTAGCAGCAACTACGGTTACAAAGACCGTAACAACACATACTAAGCAACCCTGGTCGCGCGCATGGTTAGCGCACGGATCATAAAAAAGCACCCGCTGAAAACGGGTGCTTTTTTTATTGCCTTGGCTCGTGCGCTTCCGCGTGCCTAGCCCACAACCTTCACGTTCACAGCAACAGGTCCTTTCTGACCCATCTCCACTTCAAACGTGACCTTATTATTCTCGCGAATGGCTTCCCGGAGGTTATTGATGTGAACAAATACACTTTCCTGCGTTTCACTATCCTTGATAAAGCCGAAACCTTTGGAATCGTTGAAGAAGGTGACCGTGCCCTTCCGGATGGGATCGTAAGCCCGGGCCTCCTGTTTAGGAACGCCAATCTCTATGTCTTCCGCGCGAATCACTTTCTTTCTTGAGGGATCAGGAGGGGTAGACGTGATATTTCCGTTCTCGTCCATATAGGCGATCATATCCTCGAAGCGCGTTCCGCCTTCCTTGGCGTTGGCTTTCCGCTCTTCCTTTCGCGCTTCTTTCTCCTTACGCTTTTTAGCTTTTTTGTTTTCGTTTTCTTTTTTACCCCAAGTTTCCCTTGATTTCGCCATGTTTCAGATACCTTTTTTGTTTAATGTGGTTGGTCCCCGCCCGCCCATTGAAGGCTTTGCCGGTCATTCGTCGGGCGGAATTGCAAATTTACCTTAATTTCTTATTTCTCCGATATGCCCGGGAGCCCCGGACAGAATATATTACCGCGACCCACAAGGGCTATCATTTACCGGGGTGGTCGCTCCTCCCCTCTTTACACGGGTCGATACGACTTAGTTCCTGAAAAATCCTCATAAACCCGCCAATATTGCTGAATTATGCAAAAGTTCCCTATCCTGAAAAGTAATAATGGCATATCACAGGTCTTTATGACGCACATTTTTCCATGGTATGCATATTGACCCCTACCGGGAAAAGAAGGAGCAAAAATGATCAAAGCATTCAAAAATCTATTGACTTCAGTGGATGTACTGAATACTGTGAATGGGGGCATCAGTGAACCGTTGCTTTCACTTCGCGAACATCAATATGGAAGAGAGGTACGGATACGGGTACCGGGTATCAGCCAGGAGGCTTTACACGTGGAAGTAAACGGCAACGATCTGACGGTTTTTTACTTCATCCCGGTCCAGTCACTCGGAAAAGTACTGCAGATGCCACACCTGGTCTATAATCAGCCGATCCCCTACTTTATCGAAGTTACGGGTATCAAAGCTGTTTTTGAAGATAAGGAACTGGTAGTAAAACTTCCCTTCAATGAATTGTCCAACGGTTATAACCGGAAGATTGAAATCGAAAAGGAATAGCTTATAACCCACGCATTCAGCAGGCTGTCCGGATACGGGCAGCCTTTTTTGATAATACATGCGTTCCTGTGCCCGAACTTTGTCGGGAATGATATTTCAACAATCTTCGACCTTGATCAAAGCGGTATGGTTATGACAAAATCCGGGCGCATTGTACCGGCATTATGGATACTTTTCTGTTGGGCAACCACCGCGTGGTGCCAGGATAGCAGCCCAGCCTTCCGGGTCGTGGGATTTTATACAGCCCGGAACGATGCGGCACATATCAGCTTTGTGCACGAAGCGAACCAGTGGTTCTCACAAGCTGCAGGACAGTTTAACTTTCATTATGACTCCACCAACAACTGGGAGAATCTGAATGCGGCATACCTTTCCCGGTACCACGTCGTTGTATTCCTGGATAACAGGCCCGGGCAGCCGCACCAACGCGCCGCGTTCCGGGCGTACATGGAACAGGGCGGTGGATGGATGGGATTTCACTTCGCCGCGTTCGCATTAACACCTTCCGATTATCCTCAGGACTGGGATTGGTATCACGAAGAATTTCTGGGTGCCGGGTCGTATGCCAGCAACACCTGGCGGCCTACTTCCGCCGTACTTCGGATCGAAGCAAGGCAGCATCCGGCGGTGAGCAATTTACCGGCAACGTTCACGGCATCACCGAATGAATGGTACCGCTGGGAACATGACCTTCGGAAAAATCAAGATATTACCATACTCACTGCTATCGACTCCTCAAGCTTTCCCCTGGGCACCGGTCCAAAGCCTCATGAAATATGGCATAGCGGCTACTACCCGGTGGTATGGACGAACAAGCGCTTCAAGATGATCTACATTAACATGGGCCACAATGATATCGACTACGAAGGTGGCACCCATCGGACCCTTTCACATACTTTTCAGAACGAAATTCAGAACAGGATGATCGCCGACGCCCTGCGCTGGCTTGGCGGTCGTTGAGATCATTTCCGTTTTCCTTCGATCAGGTTCAACATTTTCAAGGTAGCCGTTATTGCCGCGGCTTGCTGATCCGATTCAAATCCGCGGGTTTTAAACTGCCGGTCGTCCATCTCCCATGTAATGATCGTTTCTACAAACGCGTCGGTACGTCCGCCGGGAGGAATCGATATCTGGTAGTCTACCAACTGCGGCAGTTTTTTACCCAGTTGATCGTAAATGGACTTCACTGCCTGCATGAAGGCATCGTATTGTCCATCGCCTGTTGATGTCGCTTCATAAACCTGACCGTCGATCTCAATACTGAGTGTGGACACAGGCTTCAGGTTGTAAACATGACTGGAATAGTAGTTTCGGATTTTGATCTTTTCCGGCAACAGTTCCCGGCCTAAAACATCGGAGATAATATAGGGAAGATCTTCCGTCGAAATGTTTTCCTTTTTATCGCCCAGCTCAACTACCCGTTGCGTTACCTTTCGCAGCGCTTCGGCATCGAGCTCGATACCCAGTTCTTCCAGGTTTTTTTTAATACTGGCATTGCCCGAAGTTTTTCCCAACGCGTATTTTCGCGTCCGGCCGAAACGCTCCGGCATCAGGTCGTTGTGGTAAAGGTTGCCTTTGTTATCACCATCAGCGTGTACCCCGCACGTTTGTGTAAACACATGCTCACCGATCACTGGTTTATTTTTCGGCACGCCGATACCTGAAAACACTTCAACAAGTTTGCTGACGCTGTAGAGTTTTGTTTCGTCAACCGAAAAATCTACCTGGAGATGATCCTTCAGCAGGGCGATCACGCTTGAGAGCGGCGTGTTCCCGGCGCGTTCACCCAGGCCATTGACAGTTACATGAATTCCCGTAGCGCCTGCCTTGACACCGGCAAAGCAATTGGCCACGGAAAGGTCGTAGTCGTTGTGCGCGTGCAGGTCAAATTTTTTACCGGGGAATCGCTCCACCATATCCCGGACAAACCTGAACGCCTCATCGGGATTTAATACACCCAGTGTATCCGGCAACATGAACCGTTCAATTTTTTCATCCTTCAGTGCGTCCATCAGGAAGTAGACATAATCCCGCGCGTTGCGCATGCCATTAGACCAGTCTTCAAAGTACACATTCACCTTGATGCCCAGCTTGGCCGCATACGCGATTGCTTTCCTGATATCGCTTACGTGCTCTTCGGGCGACTTCCGCAATTGTCCCTCGAGGTGTTTCAGGGACCCCTTGCAAAGCAGGTTGATGACCTTGCCACCGGCCTGATGGATCCAGTCCAGGGAGCGGTTGTCATCCACGAACCCGAGGATCTCGATCCGATCCAGGAAGCCATTATCCGTGGCCCATTTGATAATTTTACCAGCCGCTTCAAATTCGCCCTCGGAAATACGGGCAGAAGCGATTTCAATCCGGTCTACCTTTACCTCTTCCAGCAACATTTTGGCAATGTTCAGCTTTTCGGTCGCGGTATATGCCACGCCCGACGTTTGCTCCCCATCCCGCAGGGTAGTATCCATGATCTCGATATACATACGATTGTTCGGTAAGCTGAAAATTTACAAGACGCAATTTTCAGGCTTCGAATTTAAAAGAAGTTATGCGAATGGTGAAATTACAATAACGTGATCAGGGCCTTTCAGGTAATTTACCAGGCTGCGGCAATCGGATCCCGCTAGGGCTTCCCGCATTTTTAGCAACAGGTACATGCTGATGATATAATTTGTCCATATAGTTGTTGAAGCCAACTTCCCATTGGCCGGTCAGGTGATGCTTCCAGCAGAACCGGAAATCATCTCTTTTCATCCAGCCTTCTATAAAAGCACTCCAACCTTTCCATTGTTTGGCCCTGAGTCTATCATTTTGATAGCGGTACATCATGAATGCCCTTTCAAAGATTGAAACAAGGATATCAAATAGCACCACGACTTTATCCTGCTCATGCTTCGAATACTTCTCGAACCTCGCATTCTCATCATCATATATATTCAGGAAGGAACTGTGCTCAAGACAAAGCGCAAGGAATTCCAGGTACTTATCATTCATTGTCTGATAGGTCTCCGCTTCGCGTGCCAGCCTTTCTTTTCTCCGTTCCCGATAGAACAAGTAAATAGCAACCGGGACACCGAGAATGGTAACGAGATAAGACATCGCCTCAAGCACACGCAATGTTTCATCCATGCTCATACCATTTTAGTTTTTGTGCGCGGCGTTACGCGTCGCCACAACAGTCAAGATAACTGATAAAAGAAGTGATCCGGACATAAAGATGTATGAGGCTCCGAATCCACCGGTAGTTCCATTCAGGTAGCCGACAAGGTACGCGCCGGCAAACGATCCCAGCGCACCGAAACTGTTGATCAGCGCAATGGCTCCGCCCGCCACATTTTGAGGAAGGATCTCCGTAATGATCGCGAAGAACGGTCCATACGGCGCATACATTGCAGCGCCAGCGATCACCAGTAGCAGGAACGAAAGGTAGAAATTATCCGGCCCCACGAGATAAGATCCATAAAAAGCGATGGCCCCGATCAGCAGGAACGGCCAGACAAATATTTTCCTGTTTAACGTTTTATCCGAGAAATAAGAAGCTGTCAGCATTCCAATGATGGCGAACACATACGGAAGCGCCGAAAGCCACCCGGTTTTTACAATGTTCATATCCGGCGCGGCATTGAGAATGGACGGCAGCCACATCACAAACCCGTAAACACCAATGCTCCATGTCGCGTACTGGAGACACAACAGGATCACCACCCGTGACTTAAACGCAGCCGCATAATTTTTTACAGGCTTGATTCCCTGCTGCTCCTTCTGCAAGGCGTCATGCAATGTCTTCTTTTCGTCATCAGTCAGCCATTTGGCATGTTCCGGTTTGTCAT
>DASPJC010000477.1:0-9196 GCA_035628815.1 Ohtaekwangia sp.
AGGAAACCGGGTCAATCACGCATTACCACCCAGCGCAAGGAAGAAGACACCTTTAAAATACTGAGCGGCGTGTTCGAAGGAAAATCCACCGGCACGCCCATTGCTATGGTGATAGAGAACCAGGACCAGCGCAGCAAGGATTACAGTCACATTGCAGAAACGTTCCGTCCTTCTCATGCCGATTACACCTACGATGCCAAGTATGGGAACCGTGATTACCGCGGGGGTGGAAGAAGTTCTGCCCGCGAAACAGCAGCGCGGGTGGCTGCAGGAGCGATCGCCAAAATGCTGTTGAAGAACGTCGGTATTGAGATACAGGCTTTTGTTTCACAGGTCGGTGAGATCAAGGCTCCGCATTATACAGAACTCGACCTTTCGAAAACGGAGGACAATATCGTCCGATGTCCCGATCATGCCACCGCTGAAAAGATGATCGCGCTGATCGATCAGGTTCGGCTGGACCGTGATACCATCGGCGGCATTGTTACCGGTGTGATCCGGAATGCGCCTGTCGGATTGGGTGAGCCGGTATTCGACAAGCTTCATGCAGACCTCGGAAAAGCGATGCTCAGCATCAATGCAGTAAAAGGTTTTGAATATGGCAGTGGCTTCGAAGGGATCCGGCTTCGCGGTTCGCAGCACAATGATGAATTCTATAACGAAGGCGGAAAAATAAAAACGAAGACCAATTTCTCCGGTGGTATACAGGGCGGTATCAGCAACGGCGAGGATATCTATTTCAATGTTGCTTTCAAACCGGTGGCGACCATCATGCAGGATCAGCAAACCGTTAACAAGGATGGCAGCGAAGTTACCGTGAGCGGAAAAGGAAGACACGACCCGTGTGTGGTCCCCCGAGCCGTACCCATCGTCGAAGCGATGGCGGCGCTGGTGCTGGCTGATTTTGTTCTCCGCGCCAAAAACTCAAAAGTGTGACCAGTAAGGTCCAAGGTTCGAAGTTCAAGGTCCAAGGTTCGAAGTTCAAGGTTCAAGGTTCAAGGTTTAAGGTCGGCGTGACAGGCGGGTTCAGGATTCAATTCAAGGTTGAAAGCCCACCGACGCGATTCGACTGTTAATCCGGATTATCATCTATTCAACCTTTCGACATTCCATTCAACCATTCGATATTCAATCGTCAATATTGATTTTCTGTGTATTATCCTCCCCGAAACAGCCGTCTGGCACACGTCCTGCCAGGGGGCATCGTGTTTTCAGGTGCTTTAGCAAACTCAATCACATGAAAACTATAGGAATCATTCTGATCGTCATTGGCGGAATCATGACCGTGTTCACCGGCTTTAACCTGGTCACGAAAAAAGAAGTGGCCGATATCGGTCCCATCGAGATCAACAAGGAGGAGAAAACGCCGATTTACTGGTCACCCATAACCGGTGCCATCCTGCTGGTAGCCGGAATCATCGTGGTGCTGGCGGATCGAAAACGTTGATCAGTCAAAGTCGACTTCGCCCTGCGGTTCGGTGTATTCACCTTCCCATTTGGCAATCACAACGGTAGCCAGGCAATTGCCTATGACATTGACGGAAGTTCGCGCCATGTCCATCAGCTCATCAATCCCGAGAATGGCCATAATGGGCCATAGCGGAAGATCAAAGGAAGCGGCGGTCGCGAGCAGGATCACCAGTGTCGCACGCGGAACCCCCGCCACGCCCTTACTGGTGAGCATGAGGGTAAAGACCATCAGGGCCTGCTCACCGATACTGAGATCCTTTCCGGCGGCCTGTGCTACGAATACGGAAGCCAGGGCAAGGTAAAGCGTGCTTCCGTCCAGGTTGAACGAGTACCCGGTGGGAAGCACAAAAGACACGATCTTTCGGGGTACACCAAGCTTCTCCATATTTTCCATCGCTTTCGGCAGCGCTGACTCCGAACTCGTGGTTGCGAAAGCAATGGACACCGGCTCTGAAATAGCCTTGATGAATTTCCGCACGGGTACTTTCACGATCATGGCGACAGGTAGCAAAACACCAAAGAGAAATACCAGCAACGCACCGTATAAGGTGAACAGCAGTTTGATCAGCGATCCAAGGATATCAACCCCCAGATGACCCACCGTCACGGCGATGGCGGCGCCGACACCAAACGGTGCAAAGTGCATGATAATGTTCGTGAACCGGAACATCGTTTCCGCAAGGCTTTCCGTGAAATTCAGGATCGGCCGCTTCTTTTGTTCCGATAACAAGGCCAATGAAATTCCGAACAATACGCTGAAAACGACGATGGGCAGGACGTCGCCGTGATAGATGGACTTGATGATGTTTTCGGGAAAGACATTAACAATATGGTCCTGCCAGGTCTCGGCCTTCGTTTCGGGTAGTTCCTGGTGAAATCCTTCCGGCAACATGATGCCCTCGCCGGCTTTGGTAATGTTGATGGCGAGGATGCCGATCACCAGGGCAATGGTTGTAACGAGTTCAAAGTATAAAATAGATTTCCATCCCATTCTTCCCACCTGCTTCAGGTTCGAATGCCCGGCAATGCCCACGACAAGCGTTGAGAAGAGGATCGGCGCGATGATGGTCTTGATGAGGCGCAGGAAGATCTTGCTAAGGACCTGGAGATTTTGTGCGAATACCGGGAAGTTAAGTCCGACCTCCACCCCGATGATCATGCTGACGAGGATCCAGGTGGTCAATGATTTTTTGTTGAAGGCATAGACGATCACAAATAACCAGGTGATCCACCGGCTGGCCGTTAACACGAGCGGAGACAAGGTGGCGGATACGTAGTACTGGAAAATATGAATGAATGCCGTAACGCCCAGCAGTATCAGGATGGTGAAAATCGTGCGTTTCTGTTGCAAATCGTCGGACTATTAAGTGTATGAACCCGTTTAAAAGGCGTCAATATAGGGCATTTAGAAATCAGAAAACAGTAAGGCGGTGCGCCTAATTAGCCCCCGAATTGCAACAGAAGCTTTCCGCCGAACTTAATTTCGCTAATTTTGTTGTTGACCATTAAAGAAGAGAACATGTTACAAGCCGCACCAAAAAATATTCACCTCTACCTGGAGTCGAATCCCAACCCGAACTCATTAAAATTCGTGGTCAACGAGATGTTGGTACCCGAAGGCATGAGTTTCGATTTTCCGGATGCATCGAGTTGCGGAATATCGCCCCTCGCCCAGGAGCTTTTCTCCTACCCTTTTGTGGATCGCGTATTCTTTGCCAGCAATTTCATAACGGTGACGAAGCGCGGGGATGTTGAGTGGCTGGAAATCCAGAATACCTTAAAAGATCACATCAAGCAATACCTGGAAGCCGGCAAATTCATCATCGACGTGAAAGAGCAGGATCTTCCTGTGGAAGAAGAGACTGAGACGATCAAAAAGATCAAAACAATTCTGGAAGAATACATTCGCCCGGCGGTAGAGCAGGATGGCGGCGCGATCACGTATCACTCCTTCCAGGATGGCATCGTGAAGGTGAAACTGCAGGGCTCCTGCAGCGGTTGCCCATCGTCGATGGTAACACTGAAAGCCGGTATTGAAAATTTATTTACCCGGATGATGCCCGGGGAGATCACGGCTGTGGAAGCATTGTAGTCTGGCATGGACGCCATAAAAAAAAGCATTCCAGAACGGAATGCTTTTTTTTATCTATAGCAGCAGAAATTACGCCTGTGCAATCGGTTCTACTGAAACAAAGGATTTATCAGCCCTGCCTTTTTTGAAGACCACCACGCCGGGTGTCAGTGCAAACAAGGTATGATCCCTGCCGATCCCAACATTTTTGCCGGGATGATGCTTTGTGCCACGCTGGCGTACGATGATGTTACCGGCGATCACTTTCTGGCCGCCAAATATCTTTATACCAAGTCGTTTGCTTTCCGATTCGCGGCCGTTCTTTACTTTACCTTCACCTTTTTTGTGTGCCATGGTGTTGTATCGTTATCCGTTTTAACTAAAAATTAACCGATGCTCTCGATCTGTATTTTGGTGTATTGCTGGCGATGGCCGTTTCTCACAGCATAGCCCTTTCTGCGCTTCTTTTTGAAGACGATCACCTTGTCGCCTTTTACGTGTTCGAGTATCTTACCGCCGACGGTGATACCGCTTACAGTGGGGGCGCCAATGGTTACCGAGCCGCCGTCATCAATCAGAAGGACTTTATCGAAACTAACGGCTGCGCCGGCTTCTCCTTCCATTTTGGGGGCATAGATATATTGGTCTTTGGCCACCTTGAACTGCTTACCTGCAATGTCTACTATAGCGTACATAGCTTTTGAAAAATTGGACTGCAAAGGTAGAAAAAGAATCAACAATAAGGTACCCTGGCTTTGAAAATTTTGGAGGTTCCCCGGAAAAAGCGCCAGAAAAAATATTTTCAAGAATTCGGATACGAATTTCAACTCTAAAATCGCGGGAAGCAACCGGATTTAAAGGACTATTTTACAGGAACTTATCTTTCCACAAAGCATCAACAAGTTATCCACAATCGTTGAAATCAGCGCAAAAACGCAGTTTTGATTTTTAGAATGGTTCTACTTCATTTGTACACTTGGCGCTGATCAGGGCAGATTTTCAACTGCTCTTAAGCAAGCAAGAATTTATCGGGCATTTACCGGGTGTTAGCTGAGGCTGCCACCCCTTTGATATTTTTGGTCAACCTTAAAAATTTTCACGTATGAGCCACGCAGAAGAACCCATCCTGAAAGAGAACAAAGATCGATTTGTTCTTTTCCCTATCCGGCAACACAGTATCTGGAAATACTATAAACAGGCGGAGGCCAGTTTCTGGACGGCGGAAGAGATCGATCTGAGTCATGACCTGCGGGACTGGGTGAATCTCAACGATGGCGAACGGCACTTCATTACCCACGTCCTCGCTTTCTTTGCAGCAAGCGACGGTATTGTCAATGAAAATCTCGCAGAACACTTTATCTCGGAAGTTCAGTATACCGAAGCAAAATTTTTCTACGGTTTCCAGATCACCATCGAAAACATCCATTCCGAAACCTATTCGTTGCTGATCGACACGTATGTAAAAGATCCGAAAGAAAAAGATAAACTTTTCAACGCCATCGAAACGATGGACTGTGTTAAAAAGAAGGCCGATTGGGCACTCCGCTGGATCAACCAGGGCTCATTCCAGGAACGCCTGATCGCCTTCGCGGCCGTGGAAGGAATTTTCTTCTCCGGTTCCTTCTGCTCGATCTTCTGGCTGAAGAAACGCGGCCTCATGCCGGGTCTCAGCTTCTCCAACGAGCTGATCTCGCGCGATGAAGGACTCCACTGCGATTTCGCCTGTCACCTCTACACCGATCACGTGGTAAACAAGCTGCCCGAACAGACGGTGATCGATATTATCAAAGATGCTGTCGAGATCGAAAAAGAATTTGTTACCGACGCACTCCCGGTTAACCTGATTGGTATGAACGCCGGCCAGATGCGACAGTACATCGAGTTTGTCGCCGACCGCTTATTGCATGAACTCATTGGCAAAAAAGTCTATAACGCCACCAATCCATTCGATTTTATGGAGATGATTTCGCTAAGGGGCAAAACAAACTTCTTTGAAAAACGTGTAGCTGAATATCAGAAGGCCGGTGTGATGAAGAGCACAGAAAAAGAATCTGCTCCGAAATTTTCACTGAACGAAGATTTTTAATTACATTCAATCACTTTTTAATCTTTCTCCCACAACAACCCACAAATTCCAGAGATGCTTGTACTAAAACGTGACGGACACAGAGAATCAGTTAAGTTTGACAAAATCACCGCCCGTATTGAAAAACTCTGTTACGGATTAGATCCGAACTTCGTCAATCCTGTTGAAGTGGCCATGAAGGTGATCAATGGCCTGTATGATGGTGTTTCCACTCAGGAACTGGACAATCTGGCCGCGGAGATCGCCGCCACGATGACAACCAAACATCCTGACTTCGCCAAACTGGCCGCGCGCATCGCCGTATCCAACCTGCACAAAATTACCAGCAAGTCGTTCTCCAACACAATGAAACGACTTTATACGTACGTCGATCCGAAGACCGGCCAGAATGCACCGCTCATTTCGAAAGAAACCTGGAAGGTGATCAAGGAACACGCCGCCGAACTGGATGAAGCGATCCTGTACGACCGCGATTTCGCCTACGATTACTTCGGTTTCAAAACACTTGAGCGCTCTTACCTCATCCGGATCGACGGCAAGCCTGTTGAGCGTCCGCAACACCTGCTGATGCGGGTCGCCGTCGGAATTCACGGCGAAGATATTCCTGCCGCGATCGAAACGTATAATCTCTTATCAGAAAAGTGGTTTACCCACGCGACCCCGACGCTGTTCAACGCGGGCACGCCGAAACCGCAGTTGTCATCGTGCTTCCTGCTCACCATGAAGGATGACAGCATCGATGGTATTTACGATACGTTAAAGCAGTGCGCAAAAATTTCGCAGTCTGCCGGCGGCATTGGATTAAGCATCCACAATGTCCGTGCGAAAGGCTCTTATATCAAAGGCACGGGCGGAACCTCCAACGGTATCGTCCCGATGCTCCGGAATTTCGATATGACCGCACGTTATGTCGACCAGGGCGGTGGTAAGCGCAAAGGAAGCTTTGCCATCTATCTTGAGCCGTGGCATGCCGACGTATTCGATTTCCTCGACCTGAAGAAAAATCACGGCAAGGAAGAAATGCGTGCACGCGATCTGTTTTACGCCATGTGGATCCCGGATCTCTTCATGCAACGCGTGGAGAATAACGAAATGTGGTCGCTTTTCTGCCCGAACGAAGCACCCGGCCTGGCCGAAGTGTGGGGTGAAGAATTCGAGCGCCTCTATGAAAAATATGAAAAAGAAGGAAGGTTCCGCAAGCAGGTAAAAGCGCAGGACCTGTGGTTCGAGGTACTGGAATCACAGATCGAAACAGGAACGCCTTACATTCTTTATAAGGATGCCGCGAACCGGAAATCCAACCAGAAAAACCTGGGAACGATCAAGTCCAGCAACCTGTGCACCGAGATCATCGAATACACTTCGCCCGACGAAGTGGCGGTTTGTAACCTGGCCTCTATTGCGCTCCCTAAATTTGTTACGGAAGACGGCAAATTCGATCACGACAAACTTTATGAGATCACCAAGGTAGCCACGCGCAACCTGAACAAGGTGATTGATGTGAACTATTATCCCGTAGCGGAAGCGCGCAACTCCAACATGCGTCACCGTCCTATCGGTTTGGGTGTGCAGGGACTGGCCGATGCATTCATCCTCCTCCGGATGCCATTCGACTCAGAAGAAGCCCGTCGCCTGAACGAAGATATCTTCGAAACCATTTACTTCGGCGCAATGGAAGCATCCATGGAGCTGTCGAAATTGAATGGCCCTTACGAAACCTTCAAAGGTTCACCGGTGTCAAAAGGCATCTTCCAGTTCGATATGTGGGGTGTTACACCGAAGAGCGGACGCTGGAACTGGGACCAGCTGAAACAAGACGTCAAGAAATACGGCGTTCGCAATTCCCTGCTGCTGGCACCGATGCCCACCGCATCCACGTCGCAGATCCTGGGCAACAACGAGTGTTTCGAACCTTACACATCGAACATCTATACCCGCAGAACGTTGTCCGGTGAATTCATCGTGGTGAACAAACACCTGATGAGAGACCTGATGAGCCAGGGTTTGTGGAGCGAAACCATGAGACAAAAACTCATTGCCGCCAATGGTTCTGTCCAGGGCATTCCCGAGATCCCCCAGAACATCAAGGACATCTACAGGACAGTGTGGGAAATCTCGCAAAAAGCGATCATCGATATGTCGGCCGACCGTGGCGCATTCATCTGCCAGTCGCAGAGTTTGAACATACACCTGACCAACGCCAACTTCGGCAAGCTTACTTCCATGCACTTCTATGCGTGGAAGAAAGGATTGAAAACCGGCATGTACTACCTGCGCACCAACGCGGCCGCCGATGCCATTCAGTTCACACTTGATAAATCAGCACTTCAGAAAACCGCTGCCGCGGAAGCCAAAGTAGCGGAGAAGGTACTGGCCGATTCACTGGTGGCAGCACAGGTCGCCGAGAATCAGCAGACGCTGCAGTACGAACAGCGCGCGGTATCTGATTATGATCAAAAGATGTCGGACATGGCCTGCTCGCTGGATAATCCGGACGCATGTGAAGCTTGCGGAAGTTAAGCAACGCGTAAATCTTTCTTAAAATAAAAACCCGGTCGACATGACCGGGTTTTTTATTGTCAACCCATATTTGCTGCTACTCCAGTATCATCTGGCTGGATTTCGGATAGCGAACGACATACTTCATCCGGATCGTTTCCGTCTTGCCGGGTGCAAGTTGTTTTCTCCAGTTCAGGATACCGGTGTCCGCGTGATAGTCGCCGTGAGAATCCTCCAGCAGGTCGACCGTGATCTCTTTGGTATTCGGGACAGGGACCTGGTCGTCGATAACGATGGTGACAGGTTGCGATTTTTTGTTCCTCACCACGATCTCATACCCATAGGTCACGTGTTGATTCGACCCTGCCAGCTGGCGCGACGAAAGATCCTTTATTTTGTCACGGGTCACCAGCACATTCGCATCGCGACCCAGGGAAAGCGTTAGGGTATCATTGGTATTGCGCGTATCCATGATCGATTTGCCGATGTATTTACCTTCGAAGAACAGGCTGGCTTCACCTTCCAGGAAATTGTATTCATCCCACGACAGCACCTTGGCTAACAAAAACGCGTCATTGTCCAGTTTCGGTACGCAGTAATATTCAAAGATTGCGGGAAGGTCGTACGCGACCATGTCCGTTGTACGAAGTTCTCCGTCTGACTTTACGGTGAACGGTTCGTCCAGCGTAAACTCCACATTGGTTTGACGGACTACGGGCGTCGCTGTAATGGTTCGTTTTACGCGTGGTGCCATTCCTGCAGCCCTTCCCGAGATGGACGAAACTGAACCTGTAATGCTCCTGCTTTGCTGCACACCATAAGCCGTTACAACCACTTCGCCCAGCATCGAAACCTCCTCTACCATCGACACATCGACAACGGGCTGATTGTTCAGCGGAATTTCCTGCGCCGTATATCCTACAAATGAAAACACCAGCGTGCGCGCATCGCCGGTCAACGTTAATGAATAGTATCCTTCGGCATCGGTAACCGTCCCCACCGAGGTCCCTTTGATCACCACATTCACGCCGGGCATTCCCATACCCTCAGCATCCTCCACCCTTCCCCGC
>DASPJC010000478.1:0-8064 GCA_035628815.1 Ohtaekwangia sp.
GCCGTTGGGCTGGGTAAACATGCTGCCGCAGCGCCTGAACAATCTTTATCCGTTAAACTGGCGCATACGCATGCGTTAGCGGAAATGAATGAAATTTAAAGTTAAAGGGCTGTCTTTACGCGTTTCATCTGCTTTTCTTTATTTTTGCGGCTCTTTAAGTCTTTTTTAAGCACATGTCCTTATCAACCAAATACAATCCGGCAGAAGTTGAAAGCAAGTGGTATCGCTATTGGATGGAGGGTGGATTTTTTCACTCTGAACCCAATCCGGAGAAAGAGCCTTACACGATCGTAATACCACCGCCCAATGTGACTGGCGTCCTGCACATGGGCCACATGCTCAACAATACCATTCAGGATGTTCTGGTGCGAAAGGCGCGCATGGAAGGCAAAGAAGCGTGCTGGGTACCCGGCACAGATCACGCCTCCATTGCCACAGAGGCTAAAGTAGTAGCGATGTTACGGGAACGCGGCATTAAAAAATCCGATCTTACACGCGAAGAATTCCTGAAGTACGCATGGGAATGGAAAGAAAAGTACGGCGGAATAATCCTGGAGCAGCTGAAGAAACTTGGCGCGTCCTGTGACTGGGAGCGGACACGCTTTACAATGGATGATGACTACTACGATGCTGTCATTGATGTGTTCATTGACCTGTACCGAAAGGGAAACATCTATCGTGGATTGCGTATGATCAACTGGGACCCGGCTGGCAAGACTGCATTGTCGGATGACGAAGTTATCCACCGGGAGGTTCAATCAAAACTTTATTTCATCCAATATGCCATAGAAGGCTCAAAAGAATTTGTAACGATTGCTACGGTCCGGCCCGAGACGATCATGGCGGATGCGGCCATCTGCGTCAACCCGAACGACGAGCGATACAAACACCTAAAGGGAAAGAAGGCTATTATTCCACTGATCGGCCGCGCAATCCCCATCATCGAAGATGAATATGTCACAATGGATTTTGGTACCGGATGCCTGAAGGTGACACCCGCCCATGACATGAATGACAACGAGCTGGGACGAAAACATAACCTTCCCGTAATTGACATTCTGAATGAGGACGGAACGCTCAACGCCGACGCAAAAATCTATATCGGCGAAGACCGTTTTATCGCACGGAAAAAGATTGCAAAAGAACTGGAGGCGAAAGGCCATATGGCGAAGGTCGAAGACTATACAAGCAATGTAGGTTTTTCAGAACGAACCGATGCCGCCATCGAGCCACGGCTTTCGCTGCAGTGGTTTTTAAAGATGCGTGACATCACCAAACCGGCGCTTGAACATGTGATGAATGACGATGTTCAACTCATACCACCAAAGTTCAAGAACACCTATCATCACTGGATGGCCAACGTTCGCGATTGGTGTATCTCACGCCAGCTCTGGTGGGGCCATCGCATTCCCGCCTGGTACGACGATCAGGGCAATTACGTCGTCGCAAAAACCGAGGAGGAAGCGATCACCCTATACAAAGCAAAATACCCCCCAGCATCCAGCATCAAGCTTGTACAAGACCCCGACGTCATGGACACCTGGTTTTCCAGCTGGCTGTGGCCCATGGCGGTATTTGATACTACCATTTTCAAAAATTCTTCAGACCCTAAGGGTAACCGCGATCTGAACTACTACTACCCCACCAATGACCTTGTAACGGCGCCTGAAATTTTATTTTTCTGGGTTGCCCGCATGATCATTGCGGGTTATGAGTATCGCGGCGAAAAGCCATTTAAAAATGTTTATCTCACCGGGATCGTACGCGATAAACAAGGACGCAAAATGTCGAAGTCGCTGGGCAATTCGCCCGACCCGCTGGATCTGATTGCGAACTTTGGTGCTGACGCAGTGCGCACGGGGATGTTGTTCAGTTCGCCGGCCGGAAACGATTTGTTGTATGATGAAAAACTGATCGAGCAGGGAAGAAATTTCGCCAACAAGATCTGGAACGCTTTCAGGCTTGTAACAGGATGGACGGTAACGGCAAACCCGCAGCCCATCGAAAACAAGGTAGCAGCAGCGTGGTTTGAAGCACGGCTGCACGAGGCACTGACAGGCCTGGAAGATCACTTCAGTAAGTTCCGGATGTCGGATGCGCTGATGACTGTTTATAAGCTGATCTGGGATGATTTCTGCGCATGGTACCTGGAGATGATCAAACCTGAATTCGGGAAACCGATTGATCGGGAAACCTATGAACAGACCATCGCTTATTTTGAGACGGTATTAAAAGTACTTCATCCGTTTATGCCCTTCATAACGGAGGAGCTATGGCATGCGTTCAAGGACCGCGGCAAATCAGACAGCATCATGATGGCACCGTGGCCAAAAGTTCATTCCTTTGATGCCGCAATCTTGCAGGAAGGAACAATGGCTTTTCAGATCATCGGTGAAATCAGAAATGCGCGGAACGTTAAAAGTCTTTCGCCCAAAGACGCGTTGAAACTATTGGTTAAACAAAACAAAGGTTCAGTCCTGAATTCGTTCTGGCCGGTCATCAAAAAACTGGCAAACGTCAGCGATATAACTTTTGTTGAAGACGTTGGTGATACGACAGCCACGGGTTTTGTTGTAGGTTCCGCCGAATTTTTTATTCCCCTGGAAGGCAGGATCGACGTTGAAAAAGAACGCGATGCGATCCTGAAAGAGCTCAGCTATGAGAAAGGTTTCATTGCGTCGGTCGATAAAAAGCTGGGCAATGAGAAATTTGTTGCCAGCGCCCCGCCGCAGGTTGTGGCGATGGAACGCAAAAAGAAAGCTGACGCCGAAGCCAGGATCAAAGCCCTGGAGGAAAGGTTGTCACGACTTTGATTCTACCAGCGCGTTGTAATGCTCAAAGATAATCGTGAGGTCGCCCTCGTTGGACAGCACGAGCTGTTTTTCCTTGATCAGCTTGTCAATCGCCGGCGCCTGTTCTCCAAAGAATGGAAGCAGTTTCTTCTTCGATGAAGGCATCTTGACCAGCTTCCCGTCCTGAAGGATGTAGAAATCATTCTTCTTGGTAATCTTGTCGTCTTTGCTTCCCATGTCTAAGGCCATATTATAGGTTGCCTTGCGCACGACCACATAAGTTCTCTTGAACAAAGGCATGGCACCATCCGACATCACTTGTAAAAACCCGGTGAAGGGAACACCTTCCGCCGTTTTGAAATCCTTCGCGTTCAAAAAATAGAGAGGCCTTTGTAAATCCGCATCTTTCCAGGTAAAGCTTTTGACCTGATCGCCCCGTATGACCTTAACCTGATCCTTGACCTTGATATCAATTTCATTGGCCTCAATATCAAACCGGATAGGGTAGTTTTCCACCACCTTCTGATTGTATAGCAGGAAAGAGCCGGTATTCCAGTTTTCATCAAAGTAGTTGGTACCTACAACCTTTCCGGCCGGCATGGGTATGCCCACATACAATTCGGTCTGCCCGGAACCGTTGATGTCTGTAAGTTTTTCAATGGTATGCGTTGCCCTGATGTTATCAGGAACAACGGACTGCGTGTAAGCCTGCGATCCGGCAAGCAGCAACGAAGCGATATAGATGTTTCTCATACGTCTTGTTTTGAAGAACTATGAGAAATATAGGTGGCATGCCAGGAGAAATCAATCCCCCGTATTACGGGTTATTCAACCGCAATCAGAACCGCGCCGCCATGAGCAGCTCGATGTTTTTATATTTCATACCATATTTGCGGGCGACATACTCATTGGTGAGACCTCCTTTATACGTATACACACCTTTCATAAACCACTTGTGCGAAAAGATCATTGCTTCTACGCCGCCTTCCTCCGCGGCACGAAGAATCGTGGGTGTGAATATATTGCTTAAAGCATTGGTCGCCGTGTGCGCTACACGGGACGCGACATTCGGCACACAATAGTGAATGACCCCATGTTTTCTGAATACCGGTTTACTGAGCGTTGTGATCTCGGACGTTTCGACGCATCCTCCCTGGTCGATGCTCAGGTCGATGATCAGTGAATCGTCCTTCATCTGGCTTACCATTTCTTCGGTAATGACATGGCGCGCCCTTCCTTTTTCCGCACGCAACGCGCCAATGACAACATCAGCCGATTTCAGGGTTTCGCTCAATGTAATGGTATCGATGGTAGAGGTGTATACTTGCTGGCCGAGGAGGTGCTTGATACGCCTCAGTTTATAAATATGGTTGTCAAAAATCTGCACATCCGCGCCCATGCCGAGGGCCGCGCGGGCGGCGTATTCTGCAACAGTACCGGCACCGATGATCACAACTTTCGTGGGCGGTACGCCTGTTATCCCGCCGAGGATAACCCCCTTACCATTATTGGCAGTGCTTAAATATTCTGAAGCAATCAGTAATACCGAGCTGCCGGCAATTTCACTCATGGCGCGAATGATTGGCATGCCGCCTACCTTGTCTTCAATGAACTCATAGGCCAATGCGGTGACCTTCTTTTTCAATAATGCCTGCAGGGATTCCACACGAAGATGGCCGAGCTGCATGGCCGAGATCAGGGTCTGGCCGGAATGCATGAATTCAATTTCTTCAATGGTTGGGGGCTCGATTTTCAGCACTACATCCGCCTGGTAGACTTCCTGCGGGGAATAAACGATCTTGGCGCCGGCATCGCTGTATTGCTTGTCGGGGAACTTGGAACCTACGCCGGCCTTGGTTTCAACCCATACATCGTGTCCATTGTTGACCAGCAGGGCCACGGCATCGGGCGTCAGGCTGATCCTGTTTTCCTGGAGAGATATCTCCTTTGGCAACCCGATAAAGAAAGCATGTCTCCTCTTTCTCACCTCCAGGAGCTTTTCCTGGGTAATCAGGCTTGTCTTGGCCAGCGCCTCAAAGCCCGTTTTTTTCTTCTCCGTCATGTAAAGAAATCGCTATCGTACGTTCTGTTATAGTCTGCAGGGTTAAAACAACCTTTCCGTAGCGGTCAGGAAGCAGGGCAGGTATTTTCTCCGGCCACTCGACAAAGCAGGGGTGGCCCGAATAAAAATACTCCGCTGTTCCGATGTCGAAAGCTTCCGCTTCCTTTTTGATACGATAAAAGTCGAAATGGAAAACCTTCCCGTTCTCCGCTGTCCTGTATTCGTTCACAATTGAAAAAGTGGGACTACTCATCACGTCTGTTGTCTGCAATGCCTTGCAGACTTCCTTGATGAGCGTGGTTTTGCCACTGCCCATGTCGCCATAAAAGAGCCATACATGATAGTCATCGCAACGGGCGGCAATCTTCCGCGCTATGGGCTCTAACCCGGCAAGGGTAACAGCAGCATAGACCTCCACCGGCTCGATCATGACACATTTTTCGAAGATAAGAAAATAATAGGAATGATCATCTCCTCCATACTCACACCACCGTGCTGAAAGGTGTCTTTATAGAAATTTACGTAGTAATTATAGTTATTGGGATAGGCAAAAAACTGGTCTTCCGTGGCGAATACATAGGTGGTCGAGACGTTGGGTTTGGGCAGAAATATCCGCTCCGGCTTGCTGACCTGCATTACCTTGTCGCCCTCATAGCCCAGGTTTTTACCCTGTTTATAGCGCAGGTTGGTATTAACACTCCGGTCACCAATGATCTTGAAAGGACGCTTCACGCGGATCGTACCATGGTCCGTCGTGATGATCACCTTGACGTTCTTTTCGGAAATCTTTTTCAGGATATCAAACAATGGCGAGTGCAGGAACCATGACTTGGTGATCGACCGGTAAGCGGATTCGTCGGGCGCAAGTTCACGCACCATCGCCATATCGGTCCGGGCGTGAGAAAGCATGTCCACAAAATTATAGACAATAACATTCAGGTCATTCTTGAACAGGTTGTTCACGGTATCGGCAAGATTTCGTCCTTCTTCCAGGTTTTTGATCTTGTGGTAGGACATCTTCACATTCAGATTGTTCCGCCTGAGTTGCTTGGCCAGAAATTCATCTTCGAAATTATTCTTGCCCTCATCCACGTCTTCACCCACCCAGATGTCAGGATTTGTTTTGGCCATTTCGGACGGAAGCTGACCGGAAAAAATGGCGTTCCGTGCGTAGGCCGTGGTCGTGGGAAGTATCGAGTAGTACGACTCCTCTTTTTCCACCGTGAAGTAAGCCGTCAGTTCCGGTTCTATTACTTTCCATTGATCGATACGAAGGTTGTCGATCAGGATGACAAAGACCGGCTTCTGTCCAAGCTCCGGAAAAACCTTGCGCTTCATCAACTGGTGTGAAAGCAACGGCTTGTCCGAACTCGGGTTGTTGAGCCACGACTCATAATTGCGGATCACGAACTTTGCGAAGTTGGCATTGGCTTCAGTCTTCTGCATGTCCAGCACGTCGCCCATTTCCTGGTTATCGGGCTGATCCATCAACAGCTCCCAATGGATCAGCTTGCGGTAGATATCCGCCCACTGTTCATGGTTCATGTCATCCATAAAGGCCATGCTGATCTTGCGAAATTCCTGCTGGTAGTTCAGGTTGGTCTTTTCGAGAACAAGTCGCTTGTTGTCGAGGATCTTTTTAACGGCAAGCAGAATCTGGCTTGGATTCAGGGGCTTGATGAGGTAGTCTGCGATCTTGGATCCGATGGCCTCCTCCATAATATGCTCCTCCTCATTCTTGGTGATCATTACCACGGGGAGATTGGGTTTGCTGCCCTTGATCTGGGTCAGCGCTTCCAGGCCCGACATACCCGGCATATGTTCATCAAGGAACACCACATCAAAATGTTTTTCATCACACAGCTCGACGGCGTCAGATGCATTATTCACCGGCGTGATGTCATATCCGCGTTGCTCCAGGAAAAGAATATGGGGTTTCAGCAAATCGATCTCGTCATCAGCCCAAAGAATACTATAGCGTTGCATATTATTTTTTTTCTAATGTAAATATTTAACTGGAATAAACAGGACCGCAATGGTGACGCATCCGGAATACCGGACGCCTTGCGAAGTTTCTGCCGTTTTCCGGGCGCAAAGCAGGTGCCCGTTTATGCATTCTGTCAATTGTCCTATCTTTAACCCCCAAGCGGGAAGAATAGTTATTGCTGAACGTACGGATAACCTATAACAGCCTAAGGGGTAACGATTTCCATGAACAAAAAAAAGATCATCAATGATCCGGTTTACGGCTTTGTCACCATTCCATCCGATCTTGTTTTTGATCTTATCGCCCACCCTTATTTCCAGCGGCTGCGGTACATAAAACAGCTTGGACTGACCGACCTGGTTTATCCGGCCGCGGTACATACACGGTTTCAGCATGCCATTGGCGCGATGCACCTGATGGGCAGGGTGCTGGATAATCTCCGTGCGAAAAAAGTGGAGATCTCCGATCATGAATACGAAAGCGCCCAGCTTGCCGTCCTCCTCCACGACATCGGCCACGGCCCCTTCTCGCATGCCCTGGAGGAGGTGCTGTTACCGGGAATACACCACGAAAGCCTCTCCTACCATTTCATGGAGAAGCTTAATTCCGTTTTCGACGGAGCCCTCGATCTGAGCATAAAAATTTTTCGCAACAGTTACGATCGGAGTTTTTTTCACCAACTGGTATCCAGTCAGCTCGACATCGACCGGCTCGACTACCTGAAGCGCGATTGCTTTTTCACGGGCGTTCAGGAAGGGAACATCAGCGTGGAGCGAATTATTTCCATGCTGCATGTACTTGATGACGAACTGGTGGTCCTGGAAAAAGGTATTCTGAACATCGAGAATTTCCTCAATGCCCGGCGGTTTATGTATTGGCAGGTATACCTGCATAAAACCTCGGTGAGCGCGGAGCGAATGCTGGTCAACCTGATTCGTCGTGCGATGGCCCTGGTACGGGCGGGAGAAAATGTACCCGGTAGCGACCAGCTGCTGCTGCTTTTGAAAAAGAGTTACACGCTGGCCGACTTCAGGGAAGACGATCAGCTATTGCATGCTTATGGGCAACTTGATGATCATGATGTGTGGGGTGCGATCAAGTTATGGCGGGCGCACCCGGATCGCATTCTGGCTTTGCTTTCCGCCATGCTGCTGGAACGTCAACTCTTCAGGATCAGGCTAAGCGCCGATCCGATCAGCAAGGACACTGTCGAAAATCTGCGG
>DASPJC010000479.1:0-15410 GCA_035628815.1 Ohtaekwangia sp.
CGAAAGCACGGTATGGCTACAAGTTTGGTAATGGCGAGTTGGTGGACGGATTACAGTTTGATGGGCTCACTGACGTCTACAATCACTGCGCAATGGGTGTATGTGCCGATAACACCGCGAAAGAAATGAAGATCAGCCGCCAGGATCAGGACAGCTATGCGGTCAGCTCCTACAAGCGGTCCGCGGCAGCGTGGTCGTCCGGGAAGTTTAAAGACGAGATCGTCCCCGTGGAGATTACTGATCGTAAAGGCAATGTCACCGTGTTTGGTGAAGATGAGGAGTATAGGAATGTGAACTTCGAAAAGATGCCGGCGTTGAAGCCGACGTTTTCGAAAGATGGCACCGTGACAGCAGCAAATGCTTCCACGCTGAATGATGGCGCTTCCGCCCTGGTGCTGATGAGCAAAGAAAAAGCGGACGCGCTGGGTTTAAAACCCCTGGCCCGGATCCGCGGTTTTGCAGACGCCGCGCAGGATCCGATGTGGTTCACGACGACACCCTCTGTTGCCATCCCCAAAGCCATGAAAATTGCCGGCGTCGATGCGAAAGACGTCTCTTATTACGAGATCAACGAAGCGTTTTCCGCGGTGGCGATCGCCAACAATATGAAACTCGGCCTGGATGCAGAAAAGGTCAACATCAACGGAGGGGCTGTGGCACTGGGACATCCGCTGGGATCGTCCGGTTCGCGGATCATGACCACCCTGATCAATGTACTGAAACAAAACAACGCTTCCATCGGTGTGGCTGGCATTTGCAACGGCGGCGGGGGTGCTTCCGCGATCGTGATCGAAAACCTGTAATTACCTTACACACAGCGATACAACATTAAAAACAGCTTTGCGTTATTGGCAAGGCTGTTTTTACTTTTGCCTCTTGAGAATCGATATGAAAAACCTTGCATCACTGTTCCTGGCCCTGCTGCCCCTTGCAGCTTTTTCGCAGAAGGAAGTACGTGTGTACTACGACCCGCAGCAAAAAAAACACATCCAGGAAGTTTATACCGTGGCGCAAGACGATCCTGAAAAAATCATCGGTCCCTATAAGCGCTACTATGAAAACGGAACCGTTATGGTGGAAGGCAATTTTGAGGATGGGGAAAAATCCGGAACCTTCACCGAATATCACGACAACGGAAACCCTGCCCGGAAGCTCATTTATGTGAATGGCCAGCGCCACGGACCGGTTGAAGTCTTCAATGAAGAAGGCAAATCCATCCAACGGGCATACTATCAGAACGACAAACTTGCGGACAGCATTCAGATGTTCTTCAACGACGGCGCCCTCAGACGGGAAACATTCTTTCGCAAAGGCAAGCCCGATGGATTGGTGAAGGAATACTATCCCGGCGGAAAGCTCAAAAAAGAGATCGTGTACGCCGGTGGGAAGCCCAATGGAATGATGCGCAAATTCTATCCCGATGGCAAAATTGAAAGCGAAGGCAACTACAAGGACGGGATCCTTTCGGGCGTCTACAAGAATTACCATCCCAACGGCCAGCTGCAGACGATCTCGACCATGGCCGACGGGACGAAAAACGGCCAATTCAAAAGTTATGATGAATCGGGCAGGCTGATCCTGGAAGGAAACTTCCTGGGCGGAAAGCTGCACGGTGAAAACGTCGCTTACTATCCCGATGGACAGGTCCAGCACCGCTATCAATACAAGGAAGGGCAAAAGACTGGTGCTAACGTTGACTACTACCCTTCCGGAAAAGTACGCTTGAAAGAACAGGTGGCGCTCAATGGCATTGATGCGACACGGGATGAATACGCAGAAGACGGCAAACTGCTGTCAACCAGAAAAAGCCGCAGTGGCAAACCTCATGGACCCTCGACGTACTACCACCCCGATGGTAAGACAATCAAAATAAAAGAGACGTATGAGGCGGGTAAACTGAGCGGCATCCGTTATACCTATAACGCCAGTGGCCGGGTCTTGCAGGAAGAGACCTTTAAATTCAACCTGCGTACCGGACCCGTCAAATCATACGCAGAAACCGGAAAGCTCGAGTCAGTCACCGAATACCGTTCCAATCGCCGCCACGGTCCGTTTACGGCCTACCATCCCAACGGAAAAATCGAAACGCAGGGAGAATATGCAGCAGATAAGCAACATAAAGAATGGAAGACCTACGATGAGCAGGGAAATTTGCTGAGAACCGTTATTTTTAGGGCAGGAATCCCGGTCGAAACCCGGGATGAACAAAAATAATGGAAGCCATCAAAGAGACCCGTTTCCAGTTCCCGGGTCAGACAGGATTTTATAAAGGGAAGGTCAGGGATGTCTATTACTTCGGCGACATCATGGCCATGGTAGCAACCGACCGCATTTCTGCGTTTGATGTCATCCTTCCAAAGGCGATCCCCGATAAGGGTCGCGTACTGAACCTGATCGCGGCGTTCAACCTCAATGCCACTAAAGACATTGTTCCCAACTGGGTGATCGATACACCTGATCCCAATGTGACCGTCGGTTTCAAATGCGAACCTTTCGCCGTCGAAATGGTGGTACGCGGATACCTGGCCGGCCATGCGTGGCGCGAATACCGGTCAGGTAAGCGAACCGTCTGTGGCGTATCCCTTCCCGAAGGACTGCGTGAAAATGACAGGCTTCCCCAACCCATCATCACGCCGACCACCAAGGCACACGTTGGCCATGATGAAGATATTGCGCGCGAAGAAATTCTGAAACGCGGCATCGTTTCGAAGGACGATTACGAAGCACTGGAATCCTATACCTTGCAGCTGTTTGAGAAAGGAACGACGCTTGCCGCACAGCGCGGTCTCATACTGGTCGACACCAAATACGAGTTTGGCAAGCACCATGGCACGATCTACCTGATCGATGAGGTGCACACCCCGGACTCGTCACGGTACTTCTATGCAGAAGGATATGAAACCCGGCAGGAAAAAGGTGAGCCGCAGAAACAATTGTCGAAAGAGTTTGTCCGGCAGTGGCTGATCGAAAACGGTTTCCAGGGAAAGGAAGGCCAACAGATCCCGGAAATGACCGATGCGATCGTTGCTTCGATTGCAGCCCGATACCGGGAACTGTACAGTCATGTCCGGGGCGAATCCCTGCCTCAGGTCAATTATGGCACCATACTTCAAAGAATCGAACAAAGCATTCTGAATTCGATAAATTCAGCTAAATTAGAAACCAAAGTCAACCGTGGGAAATAGCCCAGAAACGCGCATCTATGAAATACACCATCGACAAACAAGAAAAATTCAGCCTGCTTAAACTGCACGAAGAGAAGTTGGATTCAAGCGTGGCACCGGGTTTGAAATCGGAGCTTATCACCCTGCACGCGGAAGGCGTCAGAAATATCGTGCTGGATCTTTCGGATGTGAAGTATACAGATTCTTCCGGGCTGAGCGCGCTGCTGGTAGGCAACCGCATTGTACAGGAAGACGGCGGCATCTTCGTACTGGCCAGTCTTTCTGAACACACCATGAAGCTGATCAAAATATCCCAGTTGGATAGTGTCCTGAATATTCTCCCCACGGTGGAAGAAGCTGTGGATACAGTTTACATGCACGAAATAGAAAAAGATCTGAAGGGCGGCGACGGAAACTGATTCGTTCCGCAGGCCTTGACTGATGACCAAAACCCACCTGTTTTGGTCATTTTATTTAGGGACGTCCCACCAAAAGCAGCACATGAGTTTCAATGTTACCATTCTCGGCTCAAGCGGCGCATTACCCGCTTATGGAAGACATCCCTCGGCGCAGCTCGTCGAAATTCAAAACAGGCATTTTTTGGTCGACTGCGGTGAAGCGGTACAGATGCAGCTCATGCGGCTTCAGGTAAGTTATCACCGGATCAATCACATTTTTGTCAGCCACCTGCACGGCGATCACTATCTCGGGCTGATGGGGTTGATCTTTACCATGCACCTGCAGCGAAGAACGAACGATCTCCATCTTTACAGTCACCCCGGCCTCGATGATATTATTACAACGCAGCTTCGGCATTCGCATTCAGCACCCTCGTTCAAGATCCTGTTTCATCCTTTGAAGAAAGATGTACGCGAGGTGATCTTTGAAGACGATGCACTGACCGTTGAGACTATTCCCTTGACACACAAATTAACGTGCTCAGGATTTTTGTTCCGTGAGAAACTGAAACCCAGGCGGATCGATAAAACCACATTACCGGGCGGCCTGCTCATTCAGCAACTCGCGGGTTTGAAGAAGGGAGAGGATGTACTGGACGAGCATGGCAATGTGCTGTATAAAAATTCGATGCTGACCCTTTCCCCACGGAAGTCCCGCAGCTACGCCTATTGTTCCGATACGGCTTATGATGAAGCCATGATTGACCAGATACGAAACGTCGACCTGCTTTACCACGAAGCTACCTTCACGATGGATGAAATATCGAAAGCCATCGAAACACAACACAGCACCGCGCAACAAGCCGCCAGGATTGCATCGCTTGCCCAGGTAGGTAAACTTTTACTGGGTCATTTTTCCGCCCGGTACAAAGATCCTGCGCCGCTGCTGGAGGAAGCCCTCCCCTTTTTTACCGACACCGGACTGGCCATTGAGGGCGAAACGCACACCATACCCGATTAACCCTGTCGCGATGGAACCAACATTCGAACAAAAACGAAATCGCCTTTTCACGGTATTGTGCGGGATCTTTATCACCAATGCAATCCTGGCGGAGATCATCGGAACAAAAATATTTTCGGTAGAGAAAACAGCGGGGTTCGATCCGGCACACCTGAACATCCTGGGATTTGTGATGGATTTCAATCTTACCGCCGGCGTAGTGATCTGGCCGGTGGTTTTTATCACAACGGATTTGATTAACGAATACTTTGGAAAACCCGGTGTAAAACGCATCAGTTACTTCACGGTCATCTTGATCAGCTACTCGTTTCTCGTGCTGTTTATGGCCATTGAATTGCCCCCGGCAGACTGGTGGATCGATGCGCATAGCCGGGACGATAGGGGAAATGCATTCAACATCAATTTTGCTTTCGGGAAGATCTTCGGGCAGGGATTGCGTATCATCATCGGGTCGATCACCGCTTTCCTCATCGGACAATTGGTGGACGTTTTCATCTTTCAAAAATTGCGGAAGTTTACCGGCAGTAAAATGTTATGGCTGCGCGCCACCGGCTCGACACTGGTCTCCCAGCTGGTCGATAGTTATGTGGTACTACTCATTGCCTTCTACGGTGTATTCCCAACCGATCAGATCGTGGCCATCGGCCTGACGAACTACCTGTATAAATTCCTGGTCGCCATCCTCCTGACACCGGTCATTTATTTCGGTCATGCCATCACCGATCGCTATCTTGGCAAAGAAAATGCGGAAAAGATTTCAGAGGAAGCAGCGGAGAAGAGCAGAGGATTTTTTTAAGGTTTCTGACCCAGGCTACAGGTTACCGCCTGATGGTTTTAATCTATCCAGCGCAAGATTTTGCGCTTCAACACTCAACTTCAAATCCGCATCCTGCATTTTTGGTAGATCCGGAATCCAGTATCCACTTTTGAAGTCACTTTTAACGTTCCAAAATTCATCCAGCGCAAGATTTTGCGCTTCAACACTCCGTTTCAAATCAACATTGTAAAGTTTATCAAGTACTTTAAAAATCCAAGATCAACAACCAATAACCAGCATCCGGCCTCATTCTCAGTCCATTCTTATCCGTTTCTCCTGATATTATCACAAATTATCCCCGTCGCGATCGCTGCGTTTAAAGATTCCGCTTCACCATAACGCGGGATGGTGATCTTTTGCGTAACGTATTTTTCCAGTGCCGCGGAAATGCCACGCGATTCATTGCCGATCAGCAGCAGACCGCCCTTCCCGAAATTATGCTGGTGGACATTGCTTCCATCCAGGTAAGCACCCAAAACCGGAGACTGCACACCGGCAAGGTACCCCTCGAGTTCGGTGTAGTACAACCTGGTCCTGATAAACGACCCCATCGTGGCGCTGATCACTTTGGGATTGTACAGGTCGGCGGTCTCCGGCGAAGCGATGATTTTCCGGATCCCGTACCAGTCCGCGGTCCGGATAATGGTGCCAAGATTGCCCGGGTCGCGGATCTCGTCCAGCACCAGCGCGAATTCATCCGGCTCGACGGCAAAAGCATCGTTCGGTTTGGTCCTGGCTACAGCGAGGGCCGCGTCGTTGGACTGGTATTCGCTCAAATCCGCTAATACATTGTTTGTCACGGTGATGATCTCAGCATTACCGCTCAAGGTGGCACTATTCAGGAAGGCGCGGGTTGCCACCAGCAGGGTAACCTGGAAATCGGAGTCCAGCAGTTCCTGCACGCTCTTGGCGCCCTGCACCACAAAACATTGCTCCTGTTTGCGGTATTTCTTTAATTGCAAGGATTTAATGAACTTGATTTTAGCTTTGGATAGCATTGTTGACGCTTGAGAACGACGAAAAATAGATATTTTCTTTTGATTGTGATGCTGCCGGTACTCCTGGGGAGTTGTCTGGGAACAAAACACCTGAAAGAAAACGAGAAACTTCTCTATCGCCAGCGGGTTAAAGCGCCGAAAGTGATCGATACCGAGCCATTGCCGGACCTGTACGTCCAACGGCCAAACCGCAAATTCCTCATATTCCCGGCTGCACCACTCGTCGGGATCTACTACTTCGGCTATAAGCGCTTCGACCAGGAGAAAATGATCCGCCGCAAGGAAAAAGCCGAGGAAAAATTTGACCGCAAGATCCAGGCTGCAAAAAAGGAAAAACGGGTCAACAACCTTCAGTTTCGTAAGCAAAAGACAACCGACCGCTTTAACGACAAGATCGAAAATGGCAATACGGTAATGCAATGGGGTGAGCCGATCAGCGTGTTCGACTCCACCCTTGTCAGCGAGACCGAAGAGCGGTTCAGCAACTATCTGTTTTCAAAAGGATATTTCACGAACAAGGTCACGTCGAAAGTCACTTCTTCTGGCAAACTGGTCAAAGTCAATTACTTCCTCGAGCCTGGTGAGCCGTACCTTATCGATTCGATATTCTATAACATCGAAGACTCCGCAGTCTACAGCCTCGTGAGAAAACATGAAAAGGCAAGTCTCATCAAACCCAACGAGCACTACGACCAGGAAAATTTCACCAGCGAACGTGAACGTATTGATCTCTTGCTGAAGGATCACGGCTACTATGACTTCAGCCGGCAGTATATTGAGTACAGCACCGATTCGTCTTACCGCCACCCGTTGCGGCGTGTCGTGGTAATGATCGAGATCAAAGACCCGGCACGCAGGGGCTATCACAAGCAGTTCAGGATAGACTCCATCAATTTTTCAACAGAAGCCGGCGTGACGACGCAGGGCCGCAAGCTCACCGAGCGGCGATACCGCGACATAAACTTTCAATACTACGAGCCTAACTATAACCTGAAGATTCTTTCACAACGGGTGTTCCTGAAGCCGGGAGAATTGTACAGCCGCTCCAAGACGTTAAACACGCAGCAGCAACTTGCGAACGTAGATGCGTTCAAGTTTGTCAACATCAATTACGACACGACGGGTGGAAAATTCATTGCAAACATTTTTACCAGTCCGCTGTCACGATACGAATGGTCGAACGAGGCCGGAGTAAGCGTGACCCAGGGGTTTCCGGGTCCGTTCTATAACATGACCTTTAAAAAACGTAATGTCTTTAAGGGAATGGAGAGCTTCGACCTGAGCGGCCGCATTGGCTTCGAAGGTGTGGCCTCGGCGACGAGCGACCAGAATTTTTATAAGAGTACGGAAGCAGGTGTCAATGCGTCGTTTACTTTTCCACAATTCATCTGGCCTTTCCGGGACCAGGTCCGGTTCCGTCATGCGGCTTATAACCCGAAGACGAAGATGACGGCAGGATATGCTTTCACGGACCGGCCCGAATACCGCAGAACAGCGGTCTCGTTAAATACCACCTATAGCTGGAACAACAAGCGTACAAGATTGTACTCCCTCACGCCCGTGAACTTCAGTGTGATCGACACGGCCAATCTTTCTGAAAGCTTTAAAGACCTGCTGGAGCAACAGGACAGCCTTGGCAATTTCAGCCTGCGGAATTCTTTCCGTCCATCATTTGTAAACAGTATCCTGTTCAGCATTACCTGGAACCACAACAACTACGGGAATGAAGAACGGAACTCCGCGTACATCAGGGCACAGGTTGAAAGTGGTGGTACGCTCTGGAATTTCTTCAAACCGATCTTCATCACAGACTGGGGATTGGAATACTTCCGGTACTTCAGGGTCAACGTTGACATGCGACGCATCAATATCCTGGGGAAAAATACATTGATTGCGTATCGCCTGAACACCGGCCTTGCGTATGCCTACGGGGATAACCGCGCGCTTCCGTATGAGAAATTCTTTTTTGCAGGCGGTAGTAACAGTATCCGCGCATGGCGTCCCCGGCGGCTCGGACCAGGATCGTTCAAGCCACCGTTGAGCAGTGACCCCAACGAAGACGGGATGTTCAACTACAACATTGAAAAGCCTGCGGATATTCTTATCGAGGGTAGTATCGAAATCCGACAAAAACTTTTTGGATTCGTGAACGGCGCGGTGTTCATCGACGCGGGTAACGTGTGGAACTTTAAAAAACCCTCAACGACCGAAAACGGCAACTCCCAGTTCCGACCGGATAGTTTTTACAAGGAGATCGCCGTCGGCACCGGCTTCGGGCTTCGTTTTGATTTCGCCTTCCTCATTTTGCGTTTTGATGTCGGCATGAAAGTGTGGGATCCTGCCCGGGATGAAGGCGACCGCTTCGTCCTCACCAAAACGAAATTCTTTGGTCCGTTCGGAACAGATCGCGAACCGGTGATTTATAACGTAGGGATCGGGTATCCGTTTTAGGAATATTGAAGGGTTGAATAGTTGAATGGTTGAATAGAAAAACAAACGCATGGCAGGTACGCTTTGAATCCACGCGCAGCACAGCCTGAACCTTTGAACCTGTAACTTGCAACCTGTAACTAATACCGAAGAAGTGTCTTTAAACCTTCAAGTACCTTCAACGCATTGGGCAACATCCTCCGTTCAAGCTCAACATTTAGTGGAACGGCCGGAAGATCAGCAGCGCCGAGTGTCCACACCGGGGCGTCGAGATAATTGAAACATTCTTTTGATATGCGACCGGCGAGCGATTCGGCAAAGGAATTCAGCAGCGGTTCTTCCGTGAGAACAAAGGCACGGCCATGTAGTTGTACGGCGTGTATAATGGATTCCCAGTCAATGGGGTTGAGTGTTCGCAGGTCCAGGATCTCCACCTGCCCTTCGAGGGACCTCGAGGCTTCACGCGCCCAGTATACGCCCATACCATACGTGATGACGACACACGACTCGCCGGAGGCAGTTTTCTCTTCAGCCGCCTTTTGAACTGTATTGGCTTTCCCTAAAGGAATAATATAATCTTCATCGGGTTCCGGCATTTTGGCCTCTGCTGTACCGGGCACTTTTGACCAGTATAAACCTTTATGCTCCAGTAAGACGACCGGGTTGGGATCGTAGAATGACGCTTTCAGCAGCCCTTTCATGTCGGCGGCATTGGAAGGGTAAACGACTTTAATACCGCGGATCGTTAGCAACGTGGATTCTATGCTACCGGAATGATAAGGTCCTCCCCCGCCGTACGCGCCAACCGGCACCCGGATCAGCGCCTGTATCGGAAATTTTCCCCGCGACAAATAACAGCTTTTCGAAAGTTCTTCCACCAGCTGATTCATCGCCGGCCAGATATAATCGGCAAACTGGATTTCCACGATCGCCTTCGCGCCAACGGCAGCCATCCCTGCCGTCGATCCAACAATATAAGCCTCCTGGATCGGCGTATTGAAAACGCGGTGGTCACCATATTTTTGCGCAAGCGTCGCCGCTTCCCGGAACACACCGCCCAACCGGCGCCCTACATCCTGTCCATAGAACAAAGCTTCGGGATGCTTCCTGAGTATTTCATCTACCGCATGCAGGGCTGCATCAACCATTACCACTTTTTCAGCTCCTGAAGGCGAGCGCTCTCCGGCTTCTTCGCGAACGGGTGTGTCGGCAAACTCGTGACTATTAAAATCCTCCGGGTCAGGGTCCGCAGACGCAAGTGCTTTTTCATAGTCCTCAGAAACGTTTTGATCCGCCCGCTGTCGCACAGTGGCGATGGAGGATTTATCCTCTCCATGCTGCAGCAGATAGGTCGTCAGTTTTTCCAGCGGATCGGACTGCTGGTGCAGTGCGAGATCGTCCCGGTACCACTCCCGGCGGACACCGGAAGTATGATGACCTAACAACGGACATTTTGCATGAACGAGTATCGGGCTGCGTTTCTTCCGGACGAAATCAATCGCCTTTTTTACGCCGAGGTACGAATCGATAAAATCAGATCCATCCACGCTCATGCGTTCCATTCCCTTGAATCCGGCAGCATATTCGTATGCGTCCATTGCCCGCATTTCCTTCCCGGTTGCCGAAATTCCCCAGTCATTATCCTGAATGAGATAGAGGATCGGCAGCCTTTTAAGCACCGCCATTTGAAACGCTTCCGCTACCTCTCCCTCGGTAACGGATCCATCACCCAGCGAACATAGCACGAACGGATTGTCATCCGTTGTTAAAAGGCCCTGTGATGACAGGTATGCAAGTCCATGCGCCATTCCCGTAGCAGGGATAGCCTGCATGCCGGTGGCCGAACTTTGATGTGGTATCGTTGGATAGCCTTGACGCTTTAATGAAGGATGACCATAATATGAGCGACCGCCAGAAAAAGGATCGTCGCGCTTTGCCATGAGTTGTAACATCAGCTCGTACGGTGTAAGTCCCATACCCAACAGCATGGATTCGTCACGGTAATAAAGCGACGCGTAATCGAAAGGCCTGAGCTGTAGTCCCGCCGCCAGCTGAATCGCTTCATGGCCGCGGGACGTGCTGTGTACATACTTGCTGCAGACCTCGCGGCGATCATCGTACGTGTCCGCCATACGCCGGGCGGTACACATCAGTTCGTATGCTTTAAGCAGGACCGCACGATCCACTTCGAGCTTGATCTTTTTTGTCCGGGTCGTTTCGCCAACAGCCATCAGTTTTAATGTTTGGTCCCGGCTTAAAGATAGGGAATTTCTGCGTTCAAACGTTTGAAACGAAGCTGCGGAGCCGTTGGTATATACGGTGATTCGTGGCATCTTTGCTTCGCAAAAGAAACCGGCAGAAGAAATGGTTAGTAAGGAAGCAATACGCGATTGGTTTGCAATGCTGCAGGAGAATATCTGCGGGGCGTTGGAAGAAACGGATGGCAAGGCAAAATTTGTCAACGACCGTTGGGAGCGGTCAGGCGGAGGCGGAGGCATATCACGCGTTATTACAGAAGGAAACATCATCGAAAAAGGCGGTGTGAATTTTTCGGCGGTTTGGGGAAAAACACCGGAAGCGGTATTGCGTTCCATGAAGATTTCTACCCATGATCAGCCGGAGTTCTTCGCCACCGGTATTTCCATTGTCCTCCATCCATACAACCCGATGGTTCCCATTATTCACATGAACACACGGTATTTTGAAATGAGCAATGGCAACTGGTGGTTTGGTGGAGGGATCGATCTTACGCCACATTACGTCATCCCGGGAGACGCAAGGTACTTTCACCGGGAGCTAAGGCGGGTATGCGACAATCATCACAGCGCATACTACCCGGAGTTTAAAAAATGGGCGGACGACTATTTCTTTATACGCCATCGCAACGAAACGCGCGGTGTGGGCGGCATCTTCTTTGATTATCTCAAAGACAACGACGGGTTCACCAGGGACGCGCGCTTCCGGTTTGTCCAGGATGTCGGCGCGGCGTTTGCGCCCCTCTACATCCACTTTATGAAACAGAACAGTGCCCACCCTTTCGGAGATAAAGAAAAACAATGGCAATACCTCCGTCGCGGACGGTATGTGGAATTCAATCTTGTCTGGGATCGCGGAACGAAATTCGGACTGGACACTGACGGTCGAACCGAATCCATTTTAATGAGTCTGCCCCCGGAAGCACAGTGGAAATACAATCACCAGCCTGAGCCGGATTCACCGGAAGCCCAAACCCTTGCGTTGTTAAGAAAAGGCGTAGACTGGATAGAAATGAGTGTGTGAGTCAACGCTTGAATAAACAAGTCATCATTCAGTCTTCAATATAAAAAGGCATGCTCCGTTCTGGCATTGCCGGAAGAACCCGGTAGCGACATTTCCAGCAACGCGATGCCTGTCCGGAAATACGTTTCCCTGGAAATGAGGCTTTACTGAATTGCTCCGGTAAATAAGGACGTGAGAAGCCATTTCGGATATGGAGATTTGCAAAAAAACTACCCGTCAAAAAAACTCCCCAAAATGCCAGAGTATTCCAGACGGATCGTGAAGAAAACACTCTCTCCCCCACGGCAGCGCGCGAACCGGAACCAGTCTCGCGGCCGGATATCTTGCAGGCAGCTCAAGTTCGGAAAGTTCTTTCCAGTATCGGCTAACGTCATCAACTTCCAGGAAGATCATCGTATTGTCCACCCAATCCTTCACATAGGCATCCTGTAAGTAAAATGCGACGTTCCCGGTTTTGAACACAGACATATTGTGCGCGATCACCGTTTCCTGGAAACCCAGGTCGTTATAAAACCGCCGTGACAACTGAAAGTCCTTCGCGCCGATAAATGGACGAATCGAAATAGCTTTGTGATCCATGGTCCTCACTTTTAGAATGAAGGGGCAACTTAGCAAACCAAACGGATTTTATGGCTTGATCGAAATCAAGAAAGGGCGTCACGGCCGGAAAATCGCTCGCGCACCCTGCTCAGGGTTTCAGGACTGATCTTCAGGTAGGATGCGATGTGTTTGAGCGGAAACAGCTGCAGCAGCGCGCGGCGGTTGTCCAGGATATATTGATACTTCTCATCCGGGCTCATCCGGTGGTCGAAAAAATGAACCCTTGTGGTAGCTTGTTCAAAAACTTTCGCCAGTTGCAGGAAGGCGGACGATCGCGCAATCAGGCTGTGCAACGATTCGATGGTAAGTTCCAGGACCTCACTTTCGACGAAGGCGTTGACGAACGTATTGGATGGGGTCTGTCCTATAAAGCTTACGTGGTTAAAGAACCATTCATCCGGCGTGTGCAGGTCAATGATAACTTCCTCCGAATGATCGTTGTGCCGATACTGGTAAAACGCCCCCGAAAGATTAAAGAAAATGGAGCGGCAGACCTCTCCCCGACGAACCAGTATTTCGTCCTTCGCGACCTTGCGGACCCGCGCCTCCTGAACGAACCGTTCTTCATCTGTGGGACTGTACGATCCGTTTCGTCTTAAAATCTCTGCGATCATAGGGGAAATTTAAGATTTTAAAGGAAAGCGGCGAAACTTCGTCGGATAACAGAAAATCCGGTTGGCCGGCTATTCCCGCGGCAGGGATAGGAGCAGAAAGCCCGGAGCCGCGGGGGATGTGCGCGGGGCGAGGACTTGTCGCGGATAGCCCGGTGGCGCGCCTCGCGCCAGCCGCCATCAGTACTAGGCTATGGTGTGTCTAGCCGCAGGGGAAGTCGCCGGAACCGTTTACCCGTGGCACCAAAAAGGGCGTTGGCTAACGCGGGGGCTATAGGCGGAACACCAGGCTCTCCTACCCCACCCATTTTGCCAGTTGACGGTATGATGTGTATTTCAATCGCCGGCGTCTCATGGATGCGCAGCATGCGATAGTCGTTGAAGTTGCGCTGCATCACCCGGCCATTCTCAAGCGTTATTTCACCGTAGAGCGCAGCGGTAAGACCGAATATAATACCACCCTCCAGCTGGGCGCAGACACCGTCGGGATTCACTACCGGTCCGCAGTCAATGGCACAAACGACGCGATGAACACGGATCTTATTATTGTCGATTGATATTTCGACCACCTGCGACACATAGCTTCCCATCGCCTCACAAACTGCCACGCCACGGAACCGACCCTTTGGTAATGGTTCCTGCCAATTTGATTTTTCAACGGCGAGGTCCAGCGCTGCAAGATGACGCGGGTGATTCTTTAGCAAAGCGCGCCGATACGCTACCGGATCAACCTCGGCCAGCGCAGCCAGTTCATCGATGATTGTTTCAATAACAAACACGGTATGTGTACTGCCCACGGATCGCCACGGCAAAACGGGAACACCTACTTCGGTGGTATGGAGTTCAAAAGATTTGTCGGGTACCCCGTCAGCATAGGGCGCCCCCGTGGTAACCGAACTATAGTCAATTCCATTGTGTACAATCAGACTCTCCAGCGGTGTATTGACGAAAAGCGATTGCCCGACAATCCGATGTTGCCACGCTACCGGAAGTCCGCCCTGGCCAAGACCAACCTGCACGCGATGCAGGTAGACCGGCCGGTAGTACCCACCCTGGATGTCATCTTCCCGTGTCCAGACCAGTTTAATGAATTTGTTGCTGGCCCTGGCAATATGAACCGCCTCCATCACCCAATCACCACTGAAAGACCCCTTTCGGCCAAAGCTGCCGCCGAGGTGTGGCGTGTGGAACGCTACCTGTTCTGGTTTGAAATCTAAAAAAGCCGCAACCTCTGCCTGGTGAAGCAAGGGTGATTGAGTCCCTGCCCATATTTCGCAACTGTCATTCGAAAGTTTTACAGTGCAGTTCAGTGGTTCCATCGGTGCATGCGCGAGATAAGGGAAACTGAATTCAGTTTCCAGCATTTTTTCCGCGCCTGCCAGCGCCGAGGCTACATCGCCTTTCTGCTGAATACTCAAACCGCTCGTTTTAGACAGTCTACGGTACTCGTCCAGCTGTGCTTTACTGTCTACCGGTACATGCGCACCATCGTCCCATACTACTTTTAATGCTTCCCTTCCTTTTAGGGCAGCCCAAAAATGGTCGGCGACGACTGCCACACCAGACGGGATTTCCACGACATCACGCACACCGGGCATTGCCCTGGCCTGCGTGGCGTCGAATGACTTTACTTTGCCACCAAAGACAGGCGGGTGCGCAACGACGGCCGTTAGCAGTCCGGGAAGCTTGATGTCGATCCCATATGTTGCCGACCCATTGATCTTTTCAGGGCCGTCGAGGCGCTGCATCGATCGGCCGATGTACTTCCACGCTTTGGGATCGCGCAGTTTAACAGCAGGCATGTGCAATATCGAGGCTTCTGTTGCCACGTCGCCATAGGCAACGCGTTGTGCTCCGGCGATGACGTACCCTTGTTCTGTACGGCAGGTTTCAGGATGTACGCCCAGCTTTTTTGCAGCAGCCTCGACCAGCATGGTACGCGCCGTCGCGCCGGCCATACGGTACCGGTCAAATTCGGAGACTGTCGTTTGTGATCCTCCTGTAGCTTTGTCGATCGGCGGCGTTGTGAAATCCCCGGCTTTTCCCGGCGGGCTATGCTCCACTTTTATCTTTCGCCAGTCGCAGTCGAGCT
>DASPJC010000480.1:0-12733 GCA_035628815.1 Ohtaekwangia sp.
TACGTTTAAAATCCTCACTGAAATAACGGTTGATCCGTTCCTTAAACGTCAGTTTCTCGTAGTCCTTTAAATTAGCCATAGTTTTACGTTTTTTGGGTTTACTAACTCAAAAAAACGGTCAACTTATTTCAGGCAAGGACACTTGAACTTTAAGCCCGGTATCTACTACTTCAACTCCATCACCATCAAATACATCTTTTTAACTGTAAGCTTGCCACCAAGTGCATGCGTTTCATCCGTTGCAATCTCACGACCTTGCCTGAAACTTTTGATGTGGTCGGCGAACCGTTTCAGGTCAACGGTTACTTCTTTGTCGTTGGTATTCATGATACACATAACAGTCTGTTTTTCGTCGTGACGAAAGTAAACATACACGCCGTCTTCGGGAACATATTGCGTGAACCTGCCCGTGGTCAATGCGGAAGATGTTTTCCTGAAGTTCGCGAGGTTTTTGGTCCAGTTGAAAACTTCATTTTCTTTTTCGGTGCGGCCTTCCGGGGTGAACTTGTTGACTTTGTCACCTGTCCATCCGCCGGGAAAGTCCAGGCGCACCCATCCATCCGGGTTGCTGATACCTTTCATCAGCACTTCCGTTCCATAGTACATCTGGGGTATGCCGCGCGCGGTCAGCAGCCACGCCAGTCCTACCTTAAGCTTATCAGTATCTTCACCGACAACCGAGTAGAATCTGCTCATGTCATGATTGTCCAGGAAGTTTACATTCGTAGTAGGATCTTCGTAGAGAAAATCATTCGATAATGTCGTGTATAATCGATTGACACCGTTGGTCCAGCCAAAGGGCTCATTGACAGCGGCGCCAATGCCGTACATGTTCGTTTGAAAATCGGTAACGCCGGGAAGATTGCTTTTGAACGGTACATCCATGGTGTTTCGGGAAAAGTAGGCCTGGTTGGCCACGCCGTGTACCCAGGTCTCGCCGAACATCGTCATGTTTGGATATTCATCCAGCAGGGCCTGGTTGCAACGGTTCATGAATTCAAGGTCGTTGTAGATGTATGTATCGATGCGCCATCCGTCGACGCCGAACTCTTCAACACTCCACAAGGCGTGCTGAATCAGAAAATTAGCGACATAGGGGTTATCCTGGTTGAGATCAGGCATCATCGGGGTGAACCATCCGTCGCTCATTCTACGCTGGTCTGCGGCCGCGGCGTGAGGATCCATCAGCACCTGGTCCTTATAGGTAGTATTGGTGTAGGCTGGCCATTCGTGAAGCCAGTCTTTGGTTGGTTTGTCCTGCACAAAGAAGTGGTACAATCCCACGTGATTGTACACAGCGTCCTGGATCAGCTTCATCCCGCGCTTGTGTAGTTCGGCGCTGAGTTTCTTGTACATTTCGCTTCCGCCCTGACGCGGATCAACCTTATAGTGATTGGTGATGGCATAGCCATGTTCTGTCCGGTGAGGCATGTCATTCTCGAATACCGGTGTCATCCATAGTGTCGTCACGCCGAGCTCCTGGAGATAGTCGAGGTGGTTGATCACACCCTGAAGATCGCCACCGTGTCGAAGAAAAATCGAATCACGGTCGAGTGACTGATCTTTCATACCCTTCACCTTATCGTTGGATGGATCGCCGTTGCTGAAGCGGTCCGGCATAAGCAGGTAGATAAAATCGCTGGACGTTACGCCCTGCGCAAATTTGAAGTCGGTGTTACGCGCCTTGACCGGCCATTGCGCCACGATTCTTTTCTTACCGGCTTTAAATGTGATGGGGACGTTTCCCGGCGCTGCGTCTGGCCCGATCGTTATATCCAGCGCAAAGTATTTTCCGTTTTCCAGGCGATGCACTTTGGTCAGGTCGACGCCCGGATAGCTGATGGTGACCTCGCCCTTGTTAAAGGATGGATCTGCTGCCTTCACAAGAACCTGTACGTGGTTGTGTTTCATTCCTACCCACCAGTGAGAAGGGTAGAGCGCTGGAGATTGTGCATTACATTGCAGCGCGGCGGTCAGCAGACAGTAAAAAGTAAGTACAAGTGATTTTATCATTGTTGGAATAGTTGCAGGTGAAAGTTGAAAAGCTAGTCGGTAATATCGCCCAAAATTCGAGGACCAGACGGACGACTAGTAAAAATCCTAAAAGATTGCACCCGATGTGTCATAAATTGCATTTTTTATTTTGGTAACGATTGCGAAAACGATTCCCATACAAAGTTTTCAATTTTTCCCTCCTTTTTTGCGGAAGTTCTTCCTAAATTTCATAACGTTTCAATCGTGTGCGAGAACCCCCTTCTATGTACGTGATTGAAACGTTTTTTTTTAACCCAAACCAAAATCCGTATGATGAAGCTTTACGTGTTATCGAGGTACCTTACAGTGGTGCTGCTGTTCTTTACCATCAGTGCATGGTCACAGGGAAGAACAGTAACCGGCAAGGTGACCGCCGCTGAAGACGGCTCCGGAATTCCAGGGGCAAACATTCTTGAAAAGGGGACCAGTAATGGGACCGTGACCGGTGTCGACGGAAGTTTTTCGATGACGGTCGGTGACAATGCGACGCTGGTCTTTTCTTTTGTCGGCTATGCAACGCAGGAGATAGCTGTCGGAGATCGAACGACAATCAACGTTTCGCTCCAGGCAGATGTAAGGGCGCTTTCTGAAGTCGTTGTTATTGGATATGGTGAGGTGCAGCGACGGGATGCCACCGGAGCTGTTTCTTCGGTGAAGGCAGAAGATTTTAATACGGGCGTTATCTCGTCACCTGAACAGCTGATCCAGGGTAAATCCGCCGGCGTGCAGATCACAGCCGCCAGTGGCGAACCAGGTGCCGGGGTCAATATCAGGATCAGGGGTACATCTTCCGTGCGCGGGGGAAACAACCCGCTTTTTGTTGTCGATGGAATTCCGCTCTCAGGCGAAGATATCTCTGCCGGCGGTCTCGACATGGGCCGCGGAAATGCAGCAACGAAAAACCCGCTGAACTTCTTGAACCCAAGCGACATTGAAAGCATCGATATTCTGAAAGATGCTTCAGCCACCGCGATCTACGGGTCGCGCGGCGCCAATGGTGTTGTGCTGATCACCACCAAGAACGGCAAGGGCAAACGCCGGCAACTGGAGTATTCGCCAACCGTGAGCTTTTCAAAAATGGCCAGGCGCTTTGACCTCCTGGACCGGGAGGAATTCCTGAACGGCGCGGTAGCCCTGGGGTCGGATATTGATGAGCTTGACGGTGGCGCGGATACCGACTGGCAGGATGAAATCTCCCGCGTGGCTGTATCACATCGGCACGACCTTTCTTTTGCAGACAACTATAAATCGGGTAACTATCGTGTCTCTCTCAGCTATGATAACCAGCAGGGGATCATTCGCAAGACAGGCATGGAAAGGCTTACGGGTCGCGTGAATGTCAACCATTCATTTTTGCAGGATAAACTGGATCTCGGCGCACAGCTGACTTTTTCGAGGGTTAACGATCAGGCCGGGGCGATTACCAATAATTCCGGGTTTGAAGGCGACCTGATTGGATCGACGTACATGGCCAACCCGACCTGGTCCGCAGATCCGGATGAACAGCCTGTGTCTGGCAACAACCTCAATCCCAATTCCTATATCAAGTATCACCAGGATGAAACCGAAACGGACAGGAGCCTGATCAACCTTACGGCAGGATACGATATTGTGGCCGGACTGAGCTTTAAGGTAAACGTAGGACTCGACCGTTCCACATCGACGCGGGAAAAAGCGTTCTCAAGGCTCCTGAACATGAGTAACGGCGTCTTTGGAAACGGGCGCGCCGGTATCGCCGATATTGAAACGAGCAGCGACCTGCTCGAAACCTATTTCAATTACGAGAAGACCATTGGCAAAGGAAAGATATCGGCAGTGCTCGGCTATTCTTACCAGGAATTTAACCGAAAGGGGTTAACCAATCTCGGTTTCGGCTTCGACACCGATAATATGGATCAGATGATCACCAATCTCCGATCATCGAGAAATGCCATTGAAGCGGCCATCGGCGACCGCTCTTATCAACAGTATGCCTATGCGCCGGAGAACGCGAATGCCGATAATCCCAATCCCGTATTTTTCATCAACACCTTGTTTCCGGAGCCCCAGACCGCCGTCGCCATCGCTGACCTCCCTGCCTCCACCGTAAGAGCGGTCAGTGGCGATATCTTTAATACAACGGATGAATTGCAGTCGTTCTTCGGTCGCGTAAACTATTCGTTAAGTGATAAATACCTGTTTACGGGTACACTGCGGGCCGACGGATCGACCAAGTTCGGAGGTGATAACAAGTACGGTATCTTTCCCTCACTTGCAGTAGCCTGGCGGTTGTCGGAAGAAGATTTCATGCCGCAGGTTTTCGATGACCTGAAGTTACGGCTGGGTTATGGTGTAACGGGAAATCAGGAGATCCCGCATAACCTGCACCAGGCCCGGAAACGCTATATCGTCAATAACTCCTCCGTTCCAGCAGCACCGCCGATTGCTGCGGATGGAAAGATCGCGCCACCCGGCTTAAGCGATGTTGCGTATGCCAATCCCGGGTTGAAATGGGAGCAGACCTCCCAACTGAACATTGGTCTCGATTTCGGATTTGGACAGGGAAAGTTTACGGGTAATCTTGACTTCTACCGGAAGGTGACCAATGACCTGCTCATCCAGGTGACCTCCGCGCAGCCCGCCGCAGCGAACTTCATATGGCGAAACCTGGACGCAGACGTTATCAACAACGGCGTGGAACTGACGTTAAATTATTATGCGATCGACAATGAGACCGTCGGCCTGGATTTCGGATTCAATGTCGCTTATAACAGGAATATGGTCAAGCGCTATGACGGCGCACCATTAAACACAGGTGAGATCAATGGGCAGGGCCTTACCGGCGCGTATGCACAGCGGATAGACAACGACCAGCCGCTGTTCACCTATTTCATCAGGGAATTCACAGGATTTGACGACGGCATCGCGCAATACAACGGTGACTTTCAACGATACGTCGGTAAAAGCCCGCTACCGAAGTATAACCTGGGTTTCAATATCAATGTCCGGTACAGGGATTGGGATTTTGCCGCTTACCTGAATGGGCAGTTTGGTCACTACGTGTACAACAACACCGCGAACGCTTACTTTAATATGGGATCGCTTGCCACTGGCAAAAATATCACGAAAGACGTTCTCTCGTCGGGAGAAGCCGCGTCCAATGCGCCGGATGCATCCACCCGTTTTTTGGAGAAGGGCGATTTTCTGAGAATGCAGAACCTGAACGTCGGTTACAATTTCGATTTGGAACAGTCCTTCCTGAAGAAACTCAGGATCTATGCAGGTGCTCAGAACCTTTTTGTGATTACCGATTACTCGGGGCTTGATCCTGAGGTGAACATCAACAAATCGAGGGATGGTGTTCCTTCGCTGGGGATCGACTACACTGCGTACCCGCGCGCCAGAACATTAACGATCGGTGTAAATGCAACTTTTTAAAATCGACTGTATGGAAATGAACATAAAATATCGCAGCCTATTCAGCGTATCCCTGCTGACTTCGCTTTTGACTTTTGCCGCCTGCACAGATCTTGAAGTTAAAGAGCATGATTCATATGTGACGGAAGCCGGTGGAGCATTTACGCCACTATCTCCCGATGTAAGGGCGGCAACGCTGCAGTCAGCCTACGCCGACCTCCGTGACAACTGGGGTAACCAGGAAAATATGTACGCCTTGCAGGAAGTGACTTCTGATGAAATTCTGGTTCCTACACGCGGCACCGACTGGGGTGACAATGGCATCTGGCGGAGTCTCCATCAGCATACCTGGGACCCGACCCACCAGTTCGTGTTGAACGCCTGGAACATCCTCAATCGCAATGTTTATAAGCTGAATACCATCATTGCATCAGATCCCACCGAATCGGAAGACGGGCAGGCCAGATTTCTCAGGGCATTCAACATGTGGCATGTGCTGGATTTTTTCCGTCAGATTCCCTTCCGGGAGGTAACCGATGGGGTGGATGTTGATCCGAAAGTGCTGACCCCCCAGGAAGGCTTTGATTTCATTGTCGCAGACCTTGAGGCAGCGCTGCCACATCTGCCCGCGGTGGGTCCTGGTGGCAATACCAAGAGCGCTTCCAAAGCTGCTGCTAATTTCCTGCTGGCCAAAATGTATCTAAATAAACACGTGTACCTTGGCGGCGAAGCTCAGGCGGAAGATATGACCAAAGTAATCGGTTATGTAGATGCGATCGCTGCAGACGGTTTTACCTTCCACGATGATTATTTCGACATCTTTAAGGATGCAGGCAACACCGAAACAATTTTCTGGACGGATGCTTCATGGGGTAACCGGATCTGGAATTCATTGCACTACTTCCACCGGACGAAGGACAATACCGGCGGTGGGTGGAATGGCTTTGCGACGACGGCCGACTTCTATGCGCTGTTCGAAGGTGATCCCAACATTAACGAGCCGGGTTCAGGCCAGGAGGAGCGCCGTGGATTCGTCGTCAATGAGGAGAATCATGCCTTGAAAGGTGTGGGTTACGGATTTCTCGTCGGGCAGCAGTACGATTCACTAGGTGTCCCGTTCAAGGACCGCCCGGGTAATCCGCTCATCTTTACGAAGGAATTTGCCAGTGAAACGAGCCTCACCGGTAATAACGAACGCCATGGTATCAGGGTCATTAAATACCATCCCGGCAATGGTGCTTTTGGAAGTTACTATGTACTCGCCCGCTATGCCGACGCCCACCTGATGAAGATCGAGGCGATCCTGAGGGGTGGATCGTCTGGCGATAATCCGTTGGATCTGTATAATGATCTGCGTGACGTTCGTGAGGCTTCTCCGGCGGCCGCTATCACACTAAATGAAATCCTGGATGAGCGGGGAAGAGAACTTTACATCGAAGGATGGCGGCGCAATGACCAGGTGCGGTTCGGTACCTATACGCAACCTTTTCCTTTCATGGAAAATACGGAGGAGCACCGCGCTGTTTTTCCGATTCCGGCAAACGCGCTGTCAAGTAACCCGAATTTGAAGCAGAATCCGGGATATGGCGGCGAGTAATTACTGAGCATGATACTTTATTTGGAAGGCAGGTGCTTAACTTGCCTTCTTTTTTTATTTTTCAGTTTATTCACGCGTGATGTTCCGAAGATCCTGGTTTTTGATATTGCTTATTTACACCAGTTGCAATTCGCCCGAAGCGCCGCCAACGGGAAAGGACACATTGTTCAAACGCCTGTCGTCCGACACGACGGGCATTCACTTTGAAAATACACTGACGGTAAGCGAGGATTTTGACGTTTTCCGCTATCGCAACTTTTACAACGGTGGGGGTGTGGGCATTGGCGATATCAACAACGATGGTCTTCCCGATGTCTACCTGACGTCCAACATGGGCGATAACAAACTGTATCTGAATAAAGGCGGCTTCAGGTTTGAAGATATTACAGCAAAGGCGGGCGTCAAAGGCGCTAAAGACTGGTCTACCGGCGTAAGTATAGCCGACGTCAATGCGGATGGGTTGCTCGATATTTATGTCAGCAACTCCGGCGATATCAAGGGCGACAACCGCGAGAACGAACTCTTTATCAATAATGGAAATCTCACCTTCACGGATAAAGCCGCGGAATTTGGTTTGGCCGACAAGGGGTTTTCGACCCACGCTGCTTTTTTTGATTATGATAAGGATGGCGACCTGGACTGCTATGTGTTGAACAACTCTTTCCGGCCGATATCTACGCTGGGGTATCGCAACCTCCGCAATCAACGTGACCCGCTGGGAGGACATAAACTTTACAAAAACGATAATGGCAAATTTACCGATGTCAGTGAAGATGCCGGGATCTATGGAAGCGTGATCGGCTTCGGCCTCGGTGTAACCGTCGGTGATGTCAACCAGGACAACTGGCCGGACATGTATATCTCGAACGACTTCTACGAACGCGATTACCTTTATATCAATAACCACGACGGCACTTTTGTTGAAGCGCTTGAAAAATACATTGGTCATCTCAGCATGTTTTCCATGGGCGCGGACCTGGCGGATCTTAACAACGACGGATTACCCGAAATTTTTTCAACGGACATGCTACCGGATGATAACACCCGCCTGAAAACGCTGTCTGCGTTCGAAACCTACGATGTTTACCAGCTCCGCCTTCAGAATGGATACTACCACCAGTTTATGCGCAACATGCTGCAGATGAATACCGGCGACAGCACCTTTATCGAAGTAGGGGAGCTTGCCGGTGTATCGGCGACAGACTGGAGCTGGGGAGCGCTGCTGGCAGATTTCAACAACGACGCCTACAAGGAAATTTTTGTCTGCAACGGAATTTATAAAGATGTAACCGACCAGGACTTCGTGGAATTTCTCGGAAGCAGCGACCAGATCAAGGCGGCCATGGAAGGCAAAAAAATAGACTTCAGGATGTTTGTCGACCGCATGAACTCCCAGAAACTGGGCAACCACATGTTTACGCGCAAAGCCGACTGGCAATATGAGGATGTAGCGACGGCGTGGGGACTTGACGAGCCCGGTTTTTCCAACGGCGCGGCGTATGGCGACCTCGATAACGATGGCGATCTTGACCTGGTGGTGAACAACGTCAACATGGAATTGTTTGTTTACCGGAATCAGAGTCGTGAAGAGGCAGGCGGTAATTACCTGGCACTCCGGTTAAAAGGCTACGCACAGAACCTGTTCGGACTCGGCGCGTCCGTTCACGCTTTTACCGCGTCGGGGGAACTGCGTTTCGATCAGATGCCCATGCGCGGATTTCAGTCGAGTATGGATTACAAAATGCTGATCGGTCTGGGGCAGCATGAAAGTATCGACAGCCTGGTGGTGCTCTGGCCTGACAACACGATGCAGGTATTAAAAAATGTTGCTGCCAACCAGGAACTTGTCCTTGACCACACGGCGGCAACAGAAACATGGAAGCCGGTGAAGAAAAAGGGCAATCCTGTACTCACAGCGATCAACACCACGGAGATTCGACACCGTGAGAATTCATTTAACGATTTCGACCGTGATCGCCTGCTTTACCACATGCTGTCAACGCAGGGGCCCGCGTTCGCCAAAACAGATCTGAACCGCGATGGAAGAGACGATTTTTTTATCGGGGGCTCTGTCGGGACACCCGGCGCCATCTACGTTCAGCAGCCAGGCAATGCGTTTAAAAAGATTACCATGCCGCTGTTCGACACCGACTCGCTTGCTGAAGATGTGGACGCTGTCTTTTTTGATGCCGATGGTGACGGAGACGAAGACCTTTTTGTCGTCACCGGCGGTTCGGAACACACAAACCAGTCACCATACCAGCTTGATCGTCTCTACATCAATCAGGGTATGGCAGCCGGAAGGCTTTCCTTTGAAAAAGCGGATAGCAGAAAGTTGCCACGACGGTATCAAAGCGGTAGTTGTGTGCGTCCGGCGGACATAGATAACGATGGCGACATTGACCTCTTCGTCGGCACCGGGTTTATGCCGTCATATTATGGACTTCCCTGCGATCAGTTCATCCTGTTGAATGATGGCCGTGGAAATTTCAGCGATGCATCGGCGAAGATAGCGCCAGCGTTCAAAAAACTGGGAATGGTCACCGATGCCGCATGGTTTGATTATGACAAGAACGGGTTCTCGGACTTACTCGTTATTGGCGACTGGATGCCCGTCATGCTTTTTATGAACAACGGTAACCAGTTATTACCGGATACCATCAAAGGCCTGGAAAACCTCGAGGGATGGTGGAACACCATGGAGGCCGCCGATCTTGACCAGGATGGCGATACGGATTTTGTACTGGGAAACCTCGGACAGAATTCAATGTTCAAGCCGACCGTCGACAATCCGGTTGCGCTCTATGTAAACGATTTTGATCGTAACGGTTCAATTGAACCGATCTTTGCCACCGCCGGCAAGGATGGCGCCGAATACCCGACCGCACTCCGACAGGACATCGTCAAACAGATGAGTTCCCTGAAAAAGCAATTCGTCTATTATAAAGATTATGCCGGCAAGTCGGTCGATGATATTTTCGACAGGGAGTTGCTCGATCGCGCGACTGTGTTGAAATTTCGGGAACCGCGCACGGGCGTATTGATGAATAACGGTGCCTCCGGATTTCATTTTGCGCCGCTGCCTGTCCGGGCGCAGGTAGCACCCGTCTTCGGAATAGCGGTTGTAGACGCGAATGCGGATAGCTACCCCGATATTCTGCTGGGTGGAAACCTTTTCGCTGTAAAACCGGAAGCTGGACGCTACGATGCCCTCCGGGGTTTGTTACTCTCCGGAGATGGAAAAGGCGGCTTTACACCGCTTACGCCGGAGCAGTCCGGCCTGAACCTGCCCGGTGAGGTGCGCCACATACGGTTGCTGAACAGTAAAGGCGAAAAGGTGCTGGCGTTTATCCGAAACAATGATTCGATGAAATTCTATTCAGTCAGGAAGTGATTTATGCTGATGAAAATTTTTTATGTCGTGGTGGTGTTTGTTGTGCTGGGTTGTTCCGGTCGCGGGGAAAAGAAATTCAGGCGCGTGCCATCGGCCGAGTCCGGCATTACGTTTCGCAATACCTTATCGGAAACGCTGGAGTTTAATATTTTCAATTACCTGTATTTTTATAACGGTGGTGGCGTTGCTATTGGTGATGTTAACGGCGACGCGCTGCCCGATATTTTTTTTACCGCGAACCAGGCACCGGATAAATTATACCTCAATCAGGGAGGTCTCCGGTTTCGCGATGTAAGTGAAACTGCCGGCATTGAAGGATTTAATGGATGGACAACCGGCGTCACCATGGCCGATGTTAACAGCGATGGAAAGCTCGACGTCTATGTCGGATACCTCGGTGATTACCTGATTTACAAAGGACGGAATCAGCTTTTCATCAATGAAGGAAATGACGCGAACGGCGTACCGAAATTCACCGACCGCGCGATGGAGTACGGGCTTGACCTGGTGGGTTTCTCCACGCAGGCGGCTTTCTTCGATTACGACCGCGATGGCGACCTGGATATGTACATGCTCAACCATTCCGTCCATGCCAACGGCACCTTTGCCAATGCAGGTCTTCGCGGCAAGAAGCATCCGCTGGCGGGTGACAGGTTACTGCGGAACGACGACGGTCATTTTAGCGATATCACTCAGGAAGCCGGTATCTACAGCAGCGCCCTGGGGTATGGGCTGGGAATTGCCGTAAGTGACATCAATCTCGATGGCTGGCCGGATATATATGTTGGCAACGATTTTCACGAGAACGACTACCTCTACATCAATCAGGGTGACGGCACCTTTAAAGAACGACTGGGTACAGCGATGGCGCACACCAGCCGTTACACCATGGGCGTTGACGTCGCTGATTTTAACAATGACGCTTTTCCCGATCTGATGTCGACAGATATGTTATCGGAGGATCCCCTGGTCCTGAAATCATCGCAGGCTGAGGATACGTACGACATGTACAACTTTAAGATCAACTTCGGCTATCACCACCAGTTTGCCCGCAATGCGCTGCAGCTGAACAACCAGGATGGAAATTTCAGTGAGATTGCGCTGCTGGCAGGTGTCCCGGCCACTGACTGGAGCTGGTCGGCGCTCTTCAGTGATTACGACCTGGATGGCTGGAAAGATATTTTTATTTCAAACGGTGTATATCGTCGATTCAACGATCTCGACTATATCAACTTTATCAGCCTCGATTCCATTCAGCGTAAAATGCAGGATGAATTGCATGAGCAGGACATGGTGTATATTGAAAAAATGCCGCGCATCAAAGTTCCGAATTACCTCTATCGCAATAATGCCGACTCTACATTCACCAACCAGGCCGAAGCGTGGGGGCTCGATGAAGCGTCTTATTCCAATGGAAGCGCGTATGCAGATCTTGATAATGACGGCGATCTTGACCTGGTGGTTAACAATATCGCGGATGAAGCATTTGTCTATGAGAACACGACGCTTTCAAAGACAAAGGTTACGCCGCGTAATCGCCCGCCACACTATCTGCAGATCCGTCTGCAGGGTAAAGACGGAAACCTGCGGGGAATCGGTGCCAAAATATTTCTGTATGCCGGTAACAACGTTCAGTTGCAGGAATGCATGCCGACAAGGGGGTATCAAAGTTCCGTGGACGACAGGCTGACGTTCGGAACTGGTGCGACGTCAAACATTGATTCCATCGTGGTGGTCTGGAATGACGGAACTTTTCAGACGCTCGTGGATATAAAGGCGGATCAGCAGCTGGTACTCCATCAACAGGAGGCTGGAGGCGTTTTTGACTACAGCAGGTTCCACCCGATACAAACTATTCTCACGAACCGTGACGATGTTCTTCAGATTCCCTACAGGCATCACGAGAACACAAGCTTCGTGGAATTTAACCGCGAGCAACTCATACCGCACATGATGTCAACCGAAGGGCCCGGCGCGGCTGTGGGCGATGTCAATGGCGATGGGAAGGAAGATATTTTTCTTGGCGGCGCAAAATGGAAAAGTGGAAGTATACTGGTACAAGGTAAAGACGGTAAATTTGCATCCGTCTCTCAGCCGGCCCTGGAAAAGGACAGCACCTTTGAAGATGTCGATGCTTTTTTCTTTGATGCAGACGGAGACCAGGACAATGACCTTTTTGTCGTGAGTGGCGGCAACGAATTCTCGGGTAATTCGTCTTACCGTGATCCCCGGCTTTACCTGAACGACGGACGGGGCAACCTGACACGTTCTTCCGGATTGCCAAATCTTAAACTTACCGGATCCGCCGCCGC